>DASXMT010000082.1:0-6472 GCA_036495505.1 Acidimicrobiales bacterium
TCCACGGCATCGCCATACTCGTCACTGGCCAGCACCCGGCTGACCTCGTCACGGTCGAGGCCGACGTCGACGGCCAGGTCGGTCAGCGAGGCAGGGTCGAAGATGGACCGCTGCTCGCTGAAGTGGGCATGGTGCAGCCGCTCCACCAGCTCGGCCTGGCGACCCCGCGCCTTGGCCAGGTGCACCAGCCGGTGTGCGTCGCGGGTGTTGCCGCTTTGCAGGTCGCCCATGTGGAACTCCAGCCCCACTGCGGCGGCCCGCTCCTCCATCTGCCGCAGGGCATCGGTAGCCTCCTGGACGCTCATGCCGTACTTGGCGGCCAGCCGCTCGACGTTGTTCGTCGTCCGTCCCGTTCCGGCCGTCGGGTCGAGCTCAAAGGACCGGTAGGTGACCTCGACGTCATCGCCATGGTCGAACATCTCGCGTGCAGACTCGAAGTACCTCTTGCCCAGGTAGCACCACGGGCACACCACGTCCGACCAGATCTCAACGTTCATGCCCACTTCAACGCATGGACATCGTGATTGCTTCCCCCGCCCTGGCTCCCCGCGGTTTGCATCCCCGCCCTGCCTCCTCGCCGTCGGAATCAGAAGTCGAGGACCAGCCGCCCCCGGACGCCGCCGGCCTCGAGCAGGCGATGAGCCTCTGCCGCCTGCTCGGCCGGGAACGTCCTGGCCACTCGGAGCGTGACCTTCCCGTCCTCGACCTGTTGGCGCAACCCGTCGAGCTTGTTCTGCTCCTTGGCGTAGTCCCGGACCCATACAGGGTGAAAGCTGATGCCGCGGACTTCCTCGCCCTTGAAGCCCCGGACGGTCGCAACCCGGCCGCCGTCCCGTACGGCCGGCGCCACCAATTGGTCGAGCACGGCGCCGTCGATCAGGCCGTCGGCCCCCTCTGGCACTGCCTCTCGGACCCGTTGGGTGAATTCCGGACCCCGAGCGACCACGATGTCGGCACCGAGCTCTTTGACCAGCTGCTCGTCGTCGGGCGAGGCGTCGGCCACCACCCGGAGACCCTCCGCCTTGGCCAGCTGGATGGCATAGCCGCCCACCGCACCGGCGCTACCGGTCACGGCCAGGGTCTGACCCGGCTCCAGCTCCAGCCGGTCGAGGGCCTGGCGTACGGTCAACCCGTTCATGGGGAGGGTGGACGCTTCCACGTCGGTGGCGCCGGCAGGCACCCTGGCCACTGACTCCACCGGGACGACGATGCGCTCCGAGTAGGCGCCGTGTGATCCGCGGGGCACCACCACGGCCATGACGTGGTCGCCCACCTGGAGGTCCGTGGTCACGCCGGGGCCGATCTGCTCCAACACGCCGGCTGCGTCCATGCCCGGCACGTAGGGCGGCGGGACGTCTCGCAGCCCGGGCCGGGCTCCGGAGCGCAGCACCGTGTCGGTCGGATTGACAGCGGCGGCGTGGACCCGGATGCGCAGCTCTCCCGGGCCCGCCTCGGGGTCGGGCAGCTCCACGACGTGAAGCGCTTCCGGGCCGCCGAACTCGGTCACACCAACGGCTCTCATGGTCAAGACAAGCCAGAAGGCCGGCCACATATTCCCGAACACGGCGGCAGAGGTGACCGGGCCGCGGTACCAGTACTCACGGCTCCTCCTCGCTACTCCCAGCTCGGGCCGGATCGTGGGATGACCGGGCTGCCGGGCTCGGTAGCCTCGACGGTATGGAGACCTGGGATGCCATCCGAGCCCGTCGCGACGTTCGGTCCTATGAGGACCGGCCCATTGCTTCCGAGCACCTTGACCGCATTCTCGAAGCCGGGCGGCGTTCGCCTTCGGCGTCGAACCGCCAGAAGTGGGACTTCGTCCTCGTCACCGAACCGGGCGCCCTACGTGAGCTGTCAACGGTATGGCAAGGAGCCGGCCACGTCGCCGGATCGAAGGCCGCCATTGTGCTCGTTGTGCCCGAGCCGGAGGCCGAGCGCTATCGGACCATCGACCAGTACGACCTCGGGCAGGCGACCATGTCCATGCTGTTGGCCGCCACCGACCTCGGAATCGGGAGCGGCCATTCCGCCGTCGGGGACCAAGAGGCGTGCCGACGAATTCTGGAATCCCCGATCGACCGCACCTGCGCCTACATCATCGCCCTCGGGTATCCAGCCGACAGGCCGCTGACGCCGATCGCCAAGCCCGATCGACGGCCCTTCGAAGACGTGGTCCACCGAGGGAAGTGGTGACCAAGCCGTAGGGGAGATCGGTTCCTCCTCGTCGACGGGGCCCTAGTCCCGGCCAACGCGGCCCGTCGGTCGAGACGCCAGTGGGTCGGTCGAGGCCGTCGGTCTCGGGAAACAGTCGTTTCGATGGCGCGTGCTCGACCAGATACGCTTTGTCGAACCGGCACTCGAAACCCCTCGCCGGCGCGATCGGGTGCACGGCCATGCTGTGCAGGGCGAGGTGGAGGACTCAGTTACGGTGCAGCAGCTCGAGAGGTTGGATGGCATCCCGGAGCGCACCGGGGCCCGGGCCAACCCGAGGTGGACCCTCGTCACCGTGTCCTTCGGCATCATCATGGTCGGGCTGGATTCGACGGTCGTCGCCATCGCCAACCCGTACATCGCCTCGGGCCTGCACGCCTCCCTGGCCGACCTCCAGTGGATCACCAACTCCTACCTGCTGGCCCTGGCCGTGCTGCTCATCGTCGGTGGCCGGCTGGGAGACCGGTACGGACGACGGAAAGTGTTCCTCATCGGGGTGATCGGTTTCGCCGCCGCCTCGGTGGGGGTCGGGGCCATCGGGTCCATTTCCGGTGTGATCATCATGCGGGCCATCCAGGGAGGGTTCGGTGCTCTCCTGATGCCCAACACGCTGGCCCTCCTCCGGGTGGCCTATCCGGAGGACCGCCTGAACCACGCCATCGGCATCTGGAGCTCCACCTCGGCCCTGGCCATCGCCGGTGCTCCCATCCTGGGCGGCGTCCTGGTCGAGCACGTGTCGTGGCAGAGCGTCTTCTATCTGAACGTCCCCGTGGCCATCGTCACCTGCGTGATCGGCTTCAGCGTCCTGACCGAGAGCCGGGAGTCGGTGCGGGAGCGGATGGACGTGGCCGGTGTGGTGATCCTGGCCGCATCCCTGTTGGCCATGATCGTCGGTGTCGTCGAGGCCCAGTCGTGGGGATGGGGGAGTACCCGGGTGATCGGGCTGATCCTGGGCGGCATCGTGCTCCTCGTCGTCTTCGTCCTCGTCGAGCTGCGCACCGCCTCACCGCTGCTCCCGCCCCGGCTCTTCCGCAATCGGTCGGTGTCGCTGGGAGTGGTCACCGTCATCTTGAGTTTCTTCGCCCTCTTCGCCGTCCTCTTCTTCGTCAGCCTGTTCCTGCAGAACGTCCAGGGGCTCGCCCCGATAGCCGCCGCCGTCCGGACCCTTCCCCTCACCCTGCTCTTCGCCCTGTCGAGCCTGGTCGCCCCCAGGCTCACCTCCCGGCTGGGGCCGGGGCCGACCATCACCGTCGGTCTCCTCTTCGTCGCCTTCTCCCTCTTCGGGCTGACCGCCCTGGAGGTCAGTTCGGGCTACATCGCCTTGTGGCCGTCGTTGTGCGGGCTGGGCATCGGCCTGGGCCTGGTCGTGGTGGCCTCGGCCGAAGCCATCATCGGCAGCGTTCCCATCGACGACTCGGGGTTGGCCGGCGGGCTGCAGGCCACCGCCGTGCAGTTCGGGGGCGTGTTGGGCGCCTCGGTCCTGGGCACCATCATCGCCAACCGCGCCATGTCGGTGCTTCCGGGATCGCTCGCCTCCCATGGCATCGACCGAGCCACCGCCAGCCATCTCAAGCTCCAACCCCATCAGGTCTCCCAGGGGCTGTCAGCGGGGAGCGGGGAAGGGTCGGCCCACGTGCAGGCGGCAGTGGCGGCAGGAAGCCATGCCGCGTTCATGTCCGGGTTCCACGAGGCCCTGGCCATCGGGGGCGTTATCGCCCTCCTCGGGGCGGTGGCCGGCATCTTCATCCGCCGGGGTAACCCCGACGCTCCTACCGCTCCAGTCGCCTACTGAGGCCCGTGTAGCTTCGTCTCGGTCAGCCCACCGGAGCCGACGGCGTGAAGGCCACGGGGAGGTGCTTCACCCCGTTGATGAAGTTGGACTGCAGGCGCTCGACCTTGCCGTCCAACTTGAGGTCGGGCATCCGGTCGAGGAGGCGGTCGAACATCACCTTGATCTCCATGCGGGCCAGGTTGGCGCCCAGGCAGAAGTGGGGTCCGCCGCCACCGAAGGCGATGTGGTTGTTGGGGGCCCGGGTGATGTCGAACTCGTCGGCGTCCTCGAACACGCTCTCGTCCCGATTGGCCGAGGTGTGCCAGAACACGATCTTGTCGCCCTCGGAGACGGGATACCCGCCGAGCTCGGTGTCGGCCACCACCGTGCGGCGGAAGTGCATGACCGGGGTCACGTAGCGAAGCATCTCCTCCACCGCCCCCTTGAGCAGCGACCGGTCGTCGCGCAGCTTCTGCCACTGCTCGGGATGGTCGAAGAAGGCGACCATGGCTCCCGAGATCAGGTTGCGGGTGGTCTCGTTGCCCGCCACGGCCAGCAACAAGAAGAAGAGGTCGATCTCGGTGGTCGACAGCTCGTCCCCGTCCATCTCGGCCTGGGAGAGCACGCTGATGAGGTCCTCGTGGGGATCGCCCTTCTTCTTGGCCACCAGCTCGTCGCAGTAGGCGAACAGCTCCATGGCCGCCATGGCGTTGGCCGCTTCGGGGTCGTTCCCGTCGCCTGCGGGGGACACGGAGTCGCCGTCGGAGTACTCCTCGTCCTGGGAGCCGATCATCCGGTTGGACCAGTCGAAGACCAGGTGCCGGTCCTCTTGGGGCACGCCCATCAGCTCGGCGATGACCTGGAGGGGGAGCTCGGCCGAGATCTGGGTTACGAAGTCGGCGCTGCCCTTCTCGCACACGGAGTCGATGATGTTGTCGGCGTACCCGACCACCTTGGCCTCGAGGTCGCGGATCATCTTGGGCGTGAACCCCTTGTTGACCAGCCGTCGGTACCGGGTGTGCATGGGCGGGTCCATGTTCAGCATCATGAGCCGCTGCTGTTCCAGGTTCTCCTCGGGCATGTCCATGAACAGCGCGCTGCCCTGGTACGAGGAGAACCGGTCGAACTCGCGGTTCACGGTGACGCAGTCGTCGTAGCGCGTCACCACCCAGAAGCCCCCGCCGATGCTGGTGGGGTCCTCGTGCCAATAGACCGGCGCCTCCTTGCGCAGGAGGGCGAACCAGTCGTGGGGTACGCCGGCGACGAACTTCTTCGAGTCACACAGGTCGATGTCGGACAATTCCATGGTGGTCTCCCCGGGCGATGGTCACGTTCCAATTTCTAGAACGCGTATCAGATCAGCTTACGGCAAATCCGGCGCCGCGAGTAGCGGGTTCGCCGATGCAGGGTTGCGCATCCCCGGGGCCGCATTGGACGACACGTGGACCGAAACGGGTACCGTGTGGACACCCGTGACCGCGGGACCCGGCGATCATGGACAGCAGGTGTGATCATGCTTTACCAGGCCTACCAGGCGCAGCGAGACCTCACCGCACCGGCACGGGCATGGGCCGGGCTGGTCAACTGGTCGATAGACGGGTTACCCGACGCCTGGACCGACAACCCGTTCGCCCGTCGGCTGTCGGCCGGCTTCGAGATGATCAGCCGGTCCCGGCTCACCCACGAGCGCCCCCCGTTCGGCATCGACCACACGATGGTGGGGGGACGGGCGACCGCGGTCGAAGAGGAGGTGCTCCTGGCCACGCCGTTCTCCAACCTCCTCCACTTCGCCAAGGAGGTCTCCGAGCCCCAGCCCAGGGTGCTGCTGGTCTCTGCGCTGGCCGGCCACTTCTCCACCTTGCTGCGGTCCACCATTCGGTCGCTGGTGGCCGATCACGATGTGTACGTCATCGACTGGCTGAACGCCCGCGACGTCGCCGTGGACCACGGTGCCTTCGGCTTCGACGATTACGTGGGCCAGCTCATGTCCTTCCTCGAATTCATCGGGCCCGGCGCCCATCTGATGGCCGTCTGCCAGCCGTGCCCGGCTGCGCTGAGCGCCGCCTCGATCATGGCCGCCGAGGACAACCCGGCCCAGCCCAAGAGCATGGTGCTCATGGCAGGGCCGGTCGACACCCGGGTGAGCCCGACCAAGGTCAACCAGCTGGCCCACTCCAAGCCGCTCACCTGGTTCGAACAGAATGTGATTGCCACGGTGCCGTTCCGGTACCCCGGAGCCACCCGTCGTGTCTACCCCGGCTTCCTGCAGGTGTCCGGCTTCGTGGCCATGAACCTCGGTCGTCACGTCAGCCAGCACATCGCCCTCTACAACGACCTGGTGCGAGGCGACTACGAGGAGGCCAAGGAGATCGAGGACTTCTACGACGAGTACTTCGCCGTGCTCGACATGCCGGCTGAGTTCTACCTCGAGACCATCGACCGGGTGTTCCAGCGCGATCTGCTGGCCAAGGGCGAGCTGACCTGGCGGGG
>DASXMT010000083.1:0-15273 GCA_036495505.1 Acidimicrobiales bacterium
CCTCAGGCGGGGAGTCCCGGACGTGGCCTTCGACGCCGACCCAAACAGCGGCTTCAACGTGATCGTCGGTGGACAGCCCTCGGTGGTCGGAGGCACAAGCGGCTCCAGCCCGTCGTGGTTGGGGATCTGGGCCCGCACCCAGGCAGCCCACGGGGGCAACCTGGGCTTCGCCAACGACACCATCTACGCCGAGCCCACGACGTCGTTCAACGACATCGAGATCGGTACGAACGTGCCGTACCCGGCGACACCTGGCTATGACTACGTCACCGGGAGAGGAACTCCGAACATCGGCGCGTTCATCGCCGCGGCATAGCGAACCACCACCCTGGCTCAGCGACACGGAATGCGCCGCTGCCCGGATCGACCGGTCCCGGCCAAGTCCCTCCGAGGAACGCCGACTGTCGAGGCGCGTCAGTGCATCAAAGTCTGCGAGATGGGTCGTGGATGCGACATGTCCGACCGCGGCGCGCCCGGGATCGATGCACGAGCCAGTACGCTCCATCGGGAGTGAATGCCCCTACGGAGGTGGCTGTGCCTCAGCCGGTAGACGACAATGTCGAGTTGTCACGTTTCGAGATCAGAGACGACGGCCGGGTGGTGGGCATTGCCGACTACCTGGTGGAGGGCGATCGGGTGGTGCTGCCCCACACCGAGGTCGATCCGGCTCTGCGAGGGAGTGGGCTGGGCGCGGAGCTGATCCGGGCCGCTCTCGATGCCATCCGGGACAGCGGGCGGAGCGTAGTGCCGCAGTGCTCGTACGTTACCCATTTCATCGCCGAGCATCCCGATTATCAGGAGCTGGTTGCCCCCTGACTCCTCTCGGGCGCGGATCCTTGGCTACTCTCTGCTGCGAAAGGATGCCCTGCCATGATCAGCGTCTACGATTTCGCATCGGTCCCTGACCGAGGCATGGACCACGCCCGTCCATGAATGCACACTCACGACAGGCAGGGTCACCGGGAAATCACCGTTCCCTGTGGATACTCTCCTTGGTGGTGGTGATCCTCGCCGTTGCCGCCGTGGGCACGACGCTGGCTCTACGGACCTCGGGCCCGAGTCAGGCAGCGGGAGGCACGGGCACCACGACCTCGACGTCGAGCGCGCCGGCCAAGGCGTTGTCGGTCGTCTCCACGACGCCCACGTCGGGGGCGGCGAACGTCCCAACGGATATCGTCGTCACCGTTCAACTCTCGGCCCCGCTCTCGGCCGGGAGCGCCATGCCGACCCTGAGCCCGGCGGTGGCGGGCACCTGGAAGAAGGTCGGCAAAGCCACCCTCGCGTTCGCCGCCACCGCCCCGCTCATTCCGTCGACGTCGGAGACGCTCACGGTGCCCGGCGGTTCCACCGGTGTGCGCGATCAGGCCGGCTCCGCGCTGGCCGCGCCGCTCGTCGTCCCGTTCACCGTGGCCCAGGGGAGCACGACTCGCCTGCAGCAACTCCTGGCCCAGCTCAACTACATGCCCGTGTCCTTCGCCCCATCGGCTCCGCTCACCTCGCCGGCTGAAGCGGCCAACCCCCAGGCCGGGTCGTTCGCCTGGCGGTGGTCGACCTTGCCGGCCTCCCTCACCAGCCTGTGGACGCAAGGGCAGGAAGACATCATCACCAAGGCAGCGGTGATGGCCTTCCAGGCCCAGAACGGGCTGAGCGTGGACGGGCTGGCCGGGTCCCAGGTGTGGACGACGTTGCTGGCCGACGCGGCCGCGGCCAAGGTGGACGCCAACCCCTACGTGTACGTCTACGTGTCCAAGACGGTGCCGCAGACCCTGACCCTGTACAACAACGGCGTCGTCCAGTTCCCCAATATTCCCGTGAATACCGGTGCACCGGGCGCCGACACCGCCGATGGCACCTATCCCGTCTTCGAACACGTGCCCTCGTCGGAGATGAAGGGCACCAACCCCGACGGCAGCACGTACGACGACCCTGCCGTCCCGTGGGCCAGCTACTTCAACGGAGGCGATGCCCTCCATGGATTCCCCCGGGCCACCTACGGGTCGCCACAGAGCAATGGGTGCGTGGAGATGGCGATCTCGGATGCAGCCCAGGTGTGGCCGCTCACCCCGATCGGCACCTTGGTCACCGTGGTGGGCCCGACCATTTAGCCGGCGTTGGCCGTCGGTCCCGGCCCGTTGGTCAGACCAAGAAGGTGAACAGGGGCGAGCCCGGGGGTACCCGCTCGATCTGCAGCGGGCTGGCGGCCATGCGCTCCAGTAGCCCGTCGACGTCACCGGCCCGGGCCAGCTCGATTCCCACCAGCGCCGGGCCCGTCTCCCGATTGCTCTTCTTCACGTAGTCGAAGAGGGCGATGTCATCGTCGGGCCCGAGGACACCATCGAGAAACTGTCGCAGAGCGCCCGGCTCCTGGGGGAACGTGACCAGGAAGTAGTGCTTCAGACCCTCGAAGAGGAGCGAACGCTCCACGATGTCTGCGTAGCGGCTGACATCGTTGTTGCCTCCCGACACGATGCAGACCACGGGCCCTCGGAGGCCGGACAGACGGCGGGCTGCCGCGCTGGCCAGGGCGGCAGCGGGCTCGGCGATGATCCCGTCGGACTGGTAGAGCTCCAGCAGCTCGGTGCATACCGCCCCCTCGGGCACGGTCACCATCTCGTCGACCAGGTCCGAGACGATGGGGTAGGTCAGCCGGCCCACGGTGCCCACGGCCGCACCGTCCACGAAGGAGTCGATGTGGTCGAGGGAGACCGGCCCACCGGCAGCCAGGGCTGCCGCCATGCTTGCCGCCCCGGCGGGTTCGGCTCCCACGATGCGGACACCCGGAGCGTGCTGCTTGAGCCACACGGCGATTCCGGCAATCAGGCCACCGCCCCCCACCGGCACGATGACGGTGCCCATGCCCTCGCCGCACTGCTCGCTCAGCTCCACGGCCACCGTTCCCTGCCCGGCGATGGTTCGTACGTCGTCGAAGGGATGCACGTAGATGGAGCCGGTCGCGGCCGCGTCGGCCAGGGCCGCCGCGCTGGCCTCGTCGTAGTTGGCACCGGCCAGGACCAGTTCCACCCACGGGCCTCCGAGGGCGGTGATGCGAGCGCGCTTCTGGCGGGGGGTGGAGGTCGGGACGAAGACCTTGCCGCCGATGCCCAGGGCCCGGCAGCTGTACGCCACCCCTTGGGCGTGGTTCCCGGCGCTGGCACAGGTCACGCCCAGAAATTGCTCGGCCGGCGTGAGCGAGCTGATGAAGTTGTACGCTCCCCGCACCTTGTACGAGCGGCCGATCTGGAGGTCCTCTCGCTTCAGCCATACCTCCGTGCCCAGCTCGAGTGAGAGGCGCTCGCTGCGTTCGATCGGCGTCTTCCGCACCACGGGGCGCAACACCTCGGCGGCCGCGGCGACGGCGGTTGGGGTGAGCGCTGCTCGTTCCGGCATGCCTCGATGGTACGGGGGTTGGCCCCGGATCATGTTCACTGACCGCGACATCCAATGACGGCGATGTCCAGGATCAAGGGCGCGCCGTCCCGTACTCTGGTCGACCGACCGGAGGGCTCGGCGGTTTCAGCCGTGCAAGGCCCGCCGCATGACGTCCATGGTCTCGGCCGATTGGCGCACCGATGTCGCCGCAGTGAACACCAACGCCGATCCGTGGAAGGTGCCCGGATACTGGTGCAGTTCCACCGTGACCCCGGCCTGGAGCAGGCGCAGGCCATAGATGAGTCCCTCGTCGCGCAGTGGGTCGAACTCCATGGTGGAGATGTAGGTGGGCGGGAGACCGGACAGGTCGGTGGCCCGGGCCGGTGCCGCGTAGGGGGACACCTCACCGCTGTCCTCGCCCAGGTAGTACTGCCAGCTGAGCGCGGCGTTGGGCCGATTCCACATCGGCGTGTCCACGAAGGTCTGCATGCTCACCGTCTCGAGCCGGTCGTCGAGCTCGGGAATGCCGAGGTACTGGAAGCACAGCGACGGTCCGCCGCGGTCTCGAGCGGCCAGGGCCACACCCGCGGCCAGCCCGCCTCCGGCGCTGTTCCCGAACACGGCCAGGCGATCGAGGTCCAACTCGAGCTGGTCGGCGGCATCCGTCATCCAGGTCAAGGCGTCGTAGCAGTCGTCCAGCCCGGCCGGGAACGGGTGCTCGGGGGCGAGCCGGTAGTCGACCGAGACCACCACGGCGCCCACGGACCTGGCCACCAAGACGGCCCCGGCATGCTCGGTATCCACGCTGCCCAGGACGAACCCACCGCCGTGGACGTAGAGGACGCCCGGCAGTCGCCCGTCCCTCTCGGTAGGGGCGTACACCCGCACCGGGATGGCGTGGCCGCCGGAGGCGGTTACCACTCGATCCTCGATGACCACGCCACTGGTGTCCACGTTGGCACCGGCCTGGGCACTGAGCTCATCTAGCCCAGCCCGGGCCGCGGCGAGGTCGCCGATGCCGACGGCAGGAATGGCCGGGATGACGGCGGCCAGCTCGGGGTCGAAACGGTAGGTCATGGGTCTCCTTGTCGATGCATGAGGGTGAGGGTCAAGAAGCGAACTGCCCGGGTCGTCTTCCCGGTCCGGGAGGTCCGGCGAAGGCCTGCGCGATGCCCAACCACTGGGTGGACACCGCCCCTTCGCATACCAGGTCGGTGTCGTCCCGGTGCCGCCGTTGGGTGACGACGAGGCAGAAGTCGAGCGCCGATCCGCGCACCTGGTTGGCGGCGCCGGGCGGCCCGAAGGTCCATGGATCGCCACCGGTTCCCTCGAGCACGACGCGCACGGGGGCCTCGGGTACTTCGAGCCTGCGGGATCGAAAGCTGTTGGGAAGGGACCGGTACCCGAGGAAGCAGACATGTCGGAGTCGCTCGGAGGGCGCTCGGGTCCGACCCATCGCATCGGCGACATCCTGGCCGTGGGCCCAGGTCTCCATGATCCGAGCGGTGAGCGCGGAGGCGATGCTCATGTCGGGCCCGAACCAGGGGATGCGTCGTTCGGTGTCGCCGGCGCCGGTGGCCTCGATCATGATGTGCCGGGCCTCGTACAGCCAGGGCACGAGGTCGGCGACCGGGCAGACGCGCGCCGCCCCGGCTGCCGCGTCCACGAACCGGTCGACGTCAGCGAGAGCCTCCAGGCGTCGCCGGGCGAAGGCGTCGGGGTCGGTGGCAGCCAGAGTGACCTGCTCGTCGAAAAAAGCAAGGTGGCCGACCTGGTCGCGGATGGACCAACCGGGCGCAGGGGTGGGCGTCTCCCATCCGGCGGGGCTGAGCGAGGTCACCAGGTCCACGAGGTCCCCGGTCTCGGCCATCAGGTCGTCGCCCAGCTGTCCGACAGCGGCTGCCATGTCCCCCTCCCGACTTTTTCACACTGCTCCGAGCCGGGACGACTCGAAGCAGTGTCATGATGACGCCCTACGATAGGTCACCGTATGCAGCAGGTACCTTTCAAGACGATGAGCAAAGGACAGTAGATGAGCGACAGAGATCGGGACTTCGCCGCGCTTGCGCTTCGCACGGCCATCGGACCCATGTTGATGCTCCACGGGCACAACAAGGTCTTCGGCGCCGGTGGGCTCGAGGGCACGACCGGTTGGTTCGACAGCCTCGGGCTGCAGCCGGCCGCCGTCCACGCCCGGATGGCCGCGGCCACCGAGATAGGGGCGGGCACCCTCATCACGCTGGGCGTGCTCAACCCCCTGCCTAGCGCGGCAGTGGTCGGCTTGATGGCCACGGCTGCTGCCACGGATCACCGGGGCAAGGGGTTCTTCGTCTTCAAGGGCGGTTGGGAGTACACCGCGGTCGTCGCTCTTGCCGCCACCGCGCTGGCCGGATTGGGGAACGGGCGGTGGTCGGTGGACCGGTTGTTTGGTCGAAAGCAGCGATCCGGGGCAGCGATGGCCATCAGTGCCGCCGCGCTGGGTCTGGCCGGCGCCGGGGCCCTGCTGGCCACTTCCTACCGCCCCCCGAGCAAGGACGAGTCGGCGGACGCCGAGCCTTCTCCCGAGGCCGCGGACGCCGATCTGGCCTGATGGCAGCCGTTGGCCTCTTGGCCGGCCGGGTGGCCGTGGTCACCGGCGGGGGCGGGGGGATCGGACGTGGTGTCTGCCGCCGGCTGGTGGCCGAGGGCTCGATGGTCGTCGTCAACGACATCGACCCCGACCTGCTGGCCGAAACGGAGGCCGAGCTAGGGGCCGACGGTGGCTTCATCCGACCGGTGCCCGGCGATATCCGAGACCAGGCGACGGTCGAGTCGCTGGTGCGAGCGGCCCGGGCTGTGGCCGACGGCCGCATCGATGTCCTGGTCAACAACGTTGGCGACTTCCGTCCCAACGGCATGTTCCTCAAGTCCAGGCCTGAGGATTGGGACGCGCTGTATGCGTTGAACCTGGGCCACGTCTTCGCCTGCACGAGAGCGATAGCCCCGGCCATGACCGAGCGCTCATCGGGCAGCATCGTCAACGTGTCGACGGTCGAAGCCTTTCGGGGCATCCCGGCCAACGCCGTGTACTCGGCGTTCAATGCGGGGATCAACGCGTTCACCCGCAGCTTGGCCGTGGAACTGGGGCGCAAAGGGGTCCGGGTCAATGCCATCGCCCCCGACCTGGCCGACACGCTCCAGACACCGGCCGAGATGATGCTCGCCGGGCGGGACGATGCTCTGGTTCAGAATTGGGTTCCGCTCGGCCGCTTCGGCCACCCCGACGACTACGGCGACGTCGTGGTCTTCTTGGCCAGTGACCTGTCCCGGTTCGTTACCGGCCATGTCATTCCGGTCGATGGGGGTACGCTGGCCGCCGGCGGCTGGTATCTGAAGCGGAATGGTCCGGGGTGGACCAATATGCCCGACTCGCCCTAGGCGGCCGGCCGTGAGGGCCGGTCAGCCCGGTCGAGAGGGAAGGGCAGCCAGATCATCGGCGGTCAGTTGCCAGGCGGCGGCACGCGTGTTGTCCTGGACCTGTTGGGGCGTGGTGGCACCGGCGATGACGCTGGCCACGCCGTCCTGCGCGGCCAGCCAGGCCACGGCAAGCTCGAGCACGGTGTGGCCCCTCGCCTCGGCGAAGGCGGTGAGCGCCTCGATGTAGTCGAAGTTCTCGTCGGTGGCGCCGGCGGCGAAGTACGAGCCTCTGTCCAAGCGTGATCCGGGCGGAAACGGCTCTCCCTTTCGGTACTTGCCGGTGAGCAGCCCTGAGGCCAGGGGAAAGTAGGGAACGATCCCGAGGCCATGACGTCGGGCCGCAGGGACCACGTCCTTCTCGACCTCACGTACCAGGAGGCTCCATTCGATCTGGGTGGCGCAGAACGAGGGCGTCTTGCGCTGTTGGGCCGTCTTCGCCGCCTCGTCGATCTGGTCGGCGGAGACGTTGGAGGAGGCGATATGGAGGACCTTGCCCTGGTCGACCAGCTCGCCCAGGACGTCCAGGACCTCCTCCACGGGAGCATCGCTGTCCGGGTAGTGCTGATAGTAGAGATCGATCCGATCGGTGCCCAGCCGGGACAGGCTGGCCTCGCAGGCCTCGAGGATTCGCCGACGGAGGTCCCCGGGCCGGTAGGGGTCGTCCTTCGGCCGCGGGCTGAACTTGGTGGCGATGACCACTTGGTCACGCCGGCGTCCGAGTGCCGTCCCCAGGAATTCCTCGGACTTGCCGCCGCCATACATCTCGGCTGTGTCGAAATGGGTGATCCCCGCCTCCATCGCCGCGTCCACCACAGACTGGCTCTGGGCCGCGTCGATCCTCATGCCGAAGTTGTTGCAGCCCAGCCCAACCACTGAGACCATGGGTCCGTTCACTCCGAGGCGACGTGTCTCCATCCCAAATTCCTCCTGTGATTGCCGATCGGGACGCCCGCCCGCGGGAGACGTCACAGCAGACCCTATGTGCTGTCGGCCGCTCCTCGCGTCGCCACGGCACAGGCGGGTAGGGTCGTGGCGATGAGAACCTCCTGCGTCCCCCGTGCCTGAGCCGTCGGTCATCCACGTCGCCTATCTGGCCCTGGCGTCCGTGTTCGACCACGAACGGGTTCGGGCCCTCTGCCCGACGACCGAGGTGGTGACCGCTCCCTACGAGATCACTCACGAACAGCGGACCCGGCGATCCCATGAGCCCGACAACGACGAGCTCCGGGCCTTCGAGCCGCCGCTCGGCCCGCAGCTGGTGGCCGATCTGGGACGGGCCGAGGTCCTGTTCACCCTGGACGCCCCCTATGACCTCGGTCGACTGGCCCCCCATCTCCGCTGGATCCAGGCCCTGGGCTCTGGCGTGGGCCAGTTCGCCTCTTCGGGCCTGGACGGGACCGGCATCGTGTTGACCAACGCGGCAGGGACCAGTTCGGTTCCCATCGCCGAGTGGGTCCTGGCCCGGGTGCTGTCCATGACCAAGCGGTTCGACGAGCATGCGACGGCACAGCGTCGTCACGAGTGGAAACCTCGATATGGGTCCATGCTCATGGGCCGCACCATGGTCATCGTCGGGCTCGGGGCCATCGGCCGCGAGGTGGGCCGCCGGGCCCGTGCCTTCGGGGTGCACGTCATCGGGATCCGACGCAGCTGGGCGCCCGGGTCATCCTCTCCCGATGCCGACGAGCTGATGGGGCCGGGCGCCCTGCACGAGGCCCTGGCTCGAGCCGACATCATTGTCGTCGCCGCTCCGGGAAGTAGGGAGAACGACGGGCTCTTCGATGCGGCCGCGTTTGCGGCCACCCGGCCAGGAGCGATCTTCATCAATGTGGCTAGGGGCTCCCTGGTCGACGAGCCAGCGCTGATCGACGCGCTCGAGTCGGGCCGGTTGCGGGCCGCGGCCATCGACGTGGCTCGCCACGAGCCCCTCCCGCCCGAGGACCCGCTCTGGGACGCACCGAACCTGTCGATCTCTCCCCACAGCTCCACCTCGACGGAGGGATACATGGAGCGCACGTTCGATCACTTCTTTGCCAACCTCGAACGGTATGTGGGCGATCGTCCCCTGGAGAACGTCGTCGACATGACGGGTGGCTATTAGGCCCCGATGCCGAGCCCGGTCACGTGTCCCGGTCGCCGCGGCCCGGTCACCCCTTCAGGCTTTACTTGGGTCGAAGCGCGGTGAGCTCGGTCACGTTGTCGAAGAGGATCTTCTTGCGATCGACGGTATCGAAGTTCTTCAGCTCCCGGATGTAGTCACGGGGTTCGGGCAATGCCTCGATGTGGGGCCAGTCGGAACCGAAGATGACCCTGTCGGCACCCATGCACTCGACCACCTGGTAGACGTCGTCCTCCCAGAATGGGTTGATCCACACCTGGCGACGGAAGGTCTCGATCGGGTCGTTCTTCCAGTAGCCCGGCATCTTGTTGGCCGTCGAGCGCACCTTCTTGATCAGCTCGGGTAGGTACTCGGCCCCGTTCTCCACCGAGGCGATGCGCAGGTTGGGATAGCGCTCGAGGTGGTTCTCGAAGATCAGCGTGAGCAAGTAGTCGCGGATGGCCTGCTCGATGTTGAACGACTTGATGGTCGGTTTCCACCCCCCCGAGAAGGTGGCCGCAAACCCTTCGGCGGCGTACCCGTTCGAAGAGAGGCCGCTGTCGCCGGCGTGGACGACTACGGTGATCCCGGCCTCGTCGGCCAGTCCCCAGAACCCGTCGAAGCTGGGGTCGAACGGATTGCGCCGACCGGTGCTGGTCACCGGGGCCGCCGGCCGCATGACCACACTCCGGGCACCCTGATCGAGCGCCCATCGCAACTCGTCCGCCGCCCACTCCGGGTCGGCCAAGGTCACGTAGGGTGCGGCGAAGATGCGGTCCTGGTAGTTGAACGACCAGTCCTCGGCCAACCAACGATTGAAGGCCCGGAACAGGTGGCAGACGGCTTCGGGGTCGTGGGCCAGCGGCTCCTCGTAGATCATGCCCAAGGTGGGGAACAGCCAGCAGGCGGCGAGCCCCTGGTCGTCGAGCGTCGAGACCCGAGCGGCGGGCTGGCGGTAGGCGGGACGGATCGACTCCCGTCGCGACAGGAATTCCATCGGGTTGCGGTTGTGGGGATTGCCCCTGAAGTACTCGTACATGGCACCGGGGAAGGCCACTGGGTCGAACGTGGGGTTGGTCACTGCGTGGTTCACGTGACCTCCGATGACGTGGTATTGCCGCCCGCCGATCTCGCACCACTGGATCACCCGCGGGCCGAGGGCCGGATCCAGGTGCCGGGTGAAGGCGTCGGGCGCCTCGTAGTAGTGGTTGTCGCCGTCGAACACAGGATGATCGACCTCGTCGAAGTCACGCACCGTTCGTCTCCTCTCCGGGGTCTGCCAGTGGAACGTGTTCTCATCTTCGCACGAAGGGAGAGGTCCTGTCGGTGAGGTGGCGTCCGGGGACCGGCGCCCGCCCCTGGCCGACGGGTTGGATACGCTGCGGTGCCGGAAGTCAGGAGCCGACCGCGGCGGTGGGACAGGCGGGACCAACCGAGAAGGGAGCCAACATGCAGGGTCACGAGGGACTGCTCCTGGTCGGTCACGGTTCCCAGAGTGTGGACAGCGAGACGGAGATGCGGGCCCTCGCCGCCCTCGTGGCCACCCAGCTTCCTGATGTGATGGTGGATGTCGGCTTCTTGGAAATGACCGAGCCCTCGGCCGGGGTCGTCCTCGATCGACTGGTGGTCCAGGGCTGCCACCGGATCGTGGTGTTGCCCCTGGTCTTGCTGGGGGCCGGGCACGCCAAGAACGATGTGGCTGCCGTCGTGCTCGAGGGTCGGGAGCGCCATCCCCGATGCGAACTCCGGTTCGGGAGCCCGATTGGGGTGGCCAAGGACTTGGTGGCGGCGATGGGCGATGCGGTCACGTCGGCGGGAGGCCGCGGACTGCCCCTGCTCCTCGTGGGTCGGGGCACCTCGGATCCCGACGCCAACGGGGATGCAGCCAAGGCCGCCCGACTGGTGGGGGAGTGGAGTGACGCTCCGTTCGTGCACACCGGTTTCACCGGGGTGACCGGCCCCTTGGTCCCCGATGCGCTGGAGGTGTTCGCCCGGCTGGGATTCGAGCGCATGGCCCTCGGCTTCTGGTTCCTCTGCACCGGGACGCTCATCGAGCGGGCCCGCGCCGACATCGCCGCCTTCGCCGATCGCACGGGGGTGGTCGTGATCGATGCCGGCTACTTCGGAGCGGACCGGCGGCTCATCCCCACCATCCTCGAGCGCTATGGCCAGGCCCGAGCGGGCACCCCTGTGGTCAACTGCGATGCCTGCTCGTACCGGTCACCCTGGCCGGGACGTGAAGAGCGGGTGGGCCAGCCCATCGGCGTGGGCCATTCTCATCTGGCCGCCGAGCACCGCCACGTCCATCGGTGACAACTCGATCCCATCGCTGCGGGCCGATTGGTCAGGGACGGTGCTCGGGCGCGTAGGGAACCGTCGCCCACCGGAGCGATAACGCCTCGGCCTGCCACCTGCCATACTGCCGCGGTGGCCTCAGAACGGTTCCACGACCCGTCGATCCGTCCTCCCGCTCCGCTCGACGACCGGCGCAACGCCGACCGGTTGGTGCGGGCCCTGACCCTGGTCACCGGCTTGCAATGGTTGGGGGCCAGCGCCATCTTGCCGCTGTTGCCGGAGTACTTGCGCCATCGGGGCGGGTCCGATGCGTTGGTGGGTGCAGTCATGGCCGCGTTCTTCGCTGCCGGCGTGCTGTGCCAGTACCCGGCCGGACGCCTGGCCGACCACATCGGTCGCCGGCCCGTCTTGCTCATGGGTCTCCTGTTGTACGCCGCGGCCAGCGTTGCCTTCTTGGCTCCGGTCAGCCCGGTGGCCTACGTGGGCCTTCGTGCCCTGCAGGGAGCGGGAGCAGGAGCAGCCGAGGTGGCGTCGCTGGCCATGGTGTCCGGCGCGGTATCACTCGAGCGACGGGGCCGGGCCTTCGGGTCCATCTACGCCGGACAACTGGCCGGGATCGCCATCGGACCGTTGGTGGGGAGCCTGTTCGGTGTGGGGGCCATGGGGATCATCTTCGTTTCCGCCGGAGCCGCGTCACTGGTGGCCTGCCTGCCCGTTCTGATGGGATCGGAGTTCGTCGGCCAGCGGGTCTCGGCCGCCGCCCGGGATCGCAGCCCCCGCGCCCGCGGGCTCCCGAATCTCAATCGGGCGCTGCTCGGGTCGCTGGTGGCCGCCGCAGCCATCGGGCTCACATTCGGCGTGTATGAGTCGTGCTGGACGTTGTTGCTCGACGCCCGAGGGGCGAAGAATTGGCAGATCGGCTTGAGCTGGAGCATGTTCGCCGTTCCCTTCGTGGCCATGGCCCGTCCCGGTGGTTGGCTGGCCGATCACTTCGATCGGCGTTGGCTGGTGGTCGTCTCCATCTCCTCGTCGATCGCCTTCTGCGCCGCCTATCCGTTCATCCACAGCGTTCTCCTCTTGGTTGTCCTCGGCGCCGTCGAAGCGATCGGCGTGGCAGTGGCGCTGCCCGCCGCTCAATCCCTGCTGACCCAGGAGTCGAACACGACCGAGGTGGGCCGGGTCCAGGGTCTGTTCTCCACCAGCGAGACGGGGTCCATCGCCATCTCTGCCGGTGTGGGAGGTTCACTGTTTGCCGTGGCCGTATGGGCCCCATTCATCGCCGCCGCCGCCGCCGCCGCCGTGTTGACCATGTTGCTCCCGTTGGTGTGGGCCCCCGTGGCCGGGCGGGTGGCTGACCAACGGGCCGCCGACCAGGCGTCGGGGACGACTGCCCCGGCGGTGGTGAACTAGCCGGCGGTGGTGAATTAGGTGGTGGCAGCGCCCGAAATCGTGCCTGGAGTGATCGGTACCGAGTCTCGTCCCACCGGGCTGTCCGGGTCGGGCTAGGCTGGCTTCAGCGGCTCGAATCACGCCGGGCCTTGCTGCACTGGTATCCACGATGGACTCCTGCTGCTCAGATGCGTGGAGTTCATGAGGTAGATATCAAAATGGCACAAGGCACGGTTAAGTGGTTCAACGCAGAGAAAGGCTTCGGTTTCATCTCGCCTGACGGTGGCGGCGAAGATCTCTTCGTCCACCAGTCCGAGATCCAGATGGAAGGCTTCCGCGATCTTCCCGAAGGTCAGCGAGTGGAGTTCGAAGCCACCCAGGGCCAAAAGGGCATGCAGGCCAGCCGAGTTCGCAAGGTCTGAATTTCGCTTTTGTCGAGCTCGTAGTGTGAGCTCGCACCTGCTGTAACCATCACCGGTCGGGGACATCCCGACCGGTGATGGTGTCGTTAGGGCCCAAATGCAGTACGGCCCGATCCAGTACTGCCCGATCCAGTACTGCCCGATCCAGTACGGTTCAAACGGACCTGTCGGGCTCTTCGATGATCTCCTCGAAGTAGCGGTACATCCTGACGCCGATCCGGTACCCCAAGCGATCGGGTTGGAGCGGATAACCGAGCATCCCCCGTAGGTATTGCTCGACGAGCTCCGCTCCGGCGCCGAGGGACAGAGGCAGCCCGCCCGAGAAGCGCGGGTTTACCTCGGTGAAGGTGAACGTCCCTGCTTCGGGGATGAAGCCCTGGATGTTGGCGGGACCGGTCAGTCCCAGGGCGCCCATGAGCGCGGCCACCCCCTCGACGAGGGCGTCGTGAGCGAAGGTCTCGCCGCGGACCGAGATCCCCGCCTTCGTCTCGCTCCGCCACCGGGGCACGGCTGCCACCAGCAGGCCGTCGTGGTCGGTCAGCGCGTCGATGGTGAACTCGTGACCGGTCAGGCAGTGCTGCACCATGGCGTCGGGGACTTCGGCCACCAAGCGGGGAATGCTGCCCGGGTCGTCGGTCAGGTGGATGTCTCGCGACCCCCGTCCATGCCTGGGCTTCACCACCCACGGACCGGGCACCCCGTCGGCGGTGCCGAGGGCGGTTGGGGGACCGGGTAGCCCTGCCGCGGTCAGTGCTTGGTGGAAGAACCACTTGTCGGTACAGGACACGACGGCCGTGGGGTCGGGGAACCAGTGGGCGATACCCGCCGCATCCAAGTCTGACGTGGCATCGGCCAGGGCCACCAGCTCTTCGGCCACCGACGGGATGACGGCGGTAACCGAGTGCTCACAGCCCAGGGCAGCCACAGCCGCCCCGAACCCTGGTTCGTCTGCCCGCGGCAGGGTGCCACCGGAATCGGCCAACCTGATGCCCACCGCATCGGGGGAGGCGTCGACGCCCACGGTGCGGTGCCCGGCCTTGCCCAGTGCCTGGATGACCGACACGCCGGCCGGGCCCCCGGCACCGGTGACCATGACCACCTGGGGGGGAAGGGGCGTGGACTGCGAAGGGTCGGCCATCACGATCCCAGGACGTGTCGAAGGACGATGACCACTCCGGCGGCGGCAACGGCGACGACCCCGCGGAAGAAGAAGCGGCGCTCCAGTCGGCGATCGCTTCTGATCTCAGCTGAGCTCGCATCATTGCTGGGGTGCAATGTGCTCGGTTGGTCTCGCACTTGTAGCGGTCGTCGCATCGGCGCCGCCTCCCATCTTTCCGGTCTTCTTGGTCACTTCCCAGCGCATCTCGCTGCCCCGCAATTCCTTGATGTAGGCGGTGAACCCGATGGCGCACAGCAACGGTCCGTACCCGGCCAGATAGATCAGGGCCAGGGCGAGCCGCTTCAGTCCCAGTCGACGCTCGACTTCCCTCGCCGCCAGGGCCACCACCATGCACGCTGCGCTCCAGATGCTGGCGAACAGCACCTCTTGGTGCTGGGCCACGGGCGTCAATGTCCAGTGCAACGGGTGCACCACGCCGTTGATGATGTCGATGGAGAAATGCGGCAGCACGGTGTAAGTGATGATGCCCACTGAGATGATCCCGGGGAACAGGACAGCCTGCAGCCAGGCGTGGCGGGCCGTTGTCCGATCGGCAAGCAGCCCGAAGACGGTGATGGTGACCCAACTCAGTGCGTTGGAGATCCAGAAGACCCTGAGCAACGCACCGGCCTCGCCGTAGTTGATGAAGTACAGGATGCTCAAGGCGATGGCATTGAGCACCATGAGGATCGGCTGCAGGGTCACGGCGAACCAGACGACACCGAACGTTGGTCGCCCCAGCGGGGTGTGGGGGCGGAACCACACCGAACGGTACTTCAATACGATCTGGAGGTTGCCCCGCGCCCAGCGCATGCGTTGCTTCCACAATCCGTCGATGTCCCCGGGCTCCTCGGCCAAGGCCACGGCCCGGCCTTCGAAGATGACCTTTCGCCCGTTGAGCTGGGTCTGGAATGTGCTCACCGTGTCCTCGGCCTGGGTGGTGGAGTCGATCCGACCACCGAGCTCATCGATGTTGGCCCTGGTGTGAAGCTGGGCGCCGCCGGGAAGGCACGCGGCCACACCGATGAGGTTGCTCGATCGTCGGGCCAGGGCCTGAGCCATGACGTACTCGAACCCGATGAAGC
>DASXMT010000084.1:0-2040 GCA_036495505.1 Acidimicrobiales bacterium
ATCGTCGAGTTCGGCAAAGACCGCCTCGATCAATCGGAGGTTCTCCTCGGCCTGTTCGGCCTTGGCCTGATACCGCACCACCGTAGTCTTCATCTTGCGCTCCTTGCCGGGCGGCCGAGTGGCACGCTCCACACCCGTTAGACCGCTGTCGGCACCAGAACTCATCGCCCTGGCCTATCCGCCCGGTCGGGTGACGCCGACCAACCCCAGTCGGGCTGCATCGAAGCGAGCCGTACCCGACAGTTCACGGCAGGAGGGTGTCAAGATGGATGGCGCGACGATAACGGCACCGCCTTGAACAGCGTCGACCTGAACGGCGTCGATGTGCCCAGAATGGAGACTGTATGAGTCCGACCTTTGGCGACCGTTCGTGATCCGGGCAATCGCGGCGATCGATGACAAGCTCGGAATAGCAACGGACACCGGAATCCCGTGGCATATTCAGGCCGACAGCGACTATTTTCGTGCCAAGACGAAATCAGGCAAGGTCTTGATGGGATATGGCACCTATCGAGAGTTTGCCGAGCCGCTGCCCGATCGTCCGAATTATGTGGCCACCAACCACGCGACGACACTGCGTGATGGGTTCCTGATTGCCGACGACGTCAACGCTTTCCTCAAAGGCGGTGAGGCCGGCGACATCTGGGTCATCGGCGGCGCCACGCTTTTCGCATCGACCCTTGACTCTGTGCAAGAGCTGTACCTGACCCGCGTCTCAGGGGACTTTCACTGCACCAAATCCTTCCCCGCCTTCGAACCGGGCTTCCACCTTGAAACAGACAACCCATCACCGGCGGTCGAGGGAACACCGGCAATCCGCTTCCAAGTGTGGAGCCGGATCGCCGAAGTCAAGCCGTAGGGACATCATCGATCCGAGGTCGAGCCGCGTGTCGAGGCCACCAGCCGCGACAGGGCGGTGTCTCGTCGGGCTCATCAAGGAGATCTATCCGTCTCCAGCGGGGTTGGCGGCCGGCCGGGCCGCGCCGAAGGGTGGCGCGCCGCCAAGGCCGTCGATCCTTACGTCGACCCCGGTATAGGGCGCATCGACCATCTCGTCGCTGCCGAGATAGATGCCGACATGGCCGGGAAGGCCCGGGATGTCCTCGCCAGGGTCGAAGAACACGAGGTCCCCGGGTTGGAGGTCGTCGAGGGGAACGTGCGGGAGCTCGGTCCACTGCTCTTCGGAGGTGCGGGGGATCGTGATGCCTGCCGCCCGGTAGGCCGCCTGGGTCAGTCCGGAGCAGTCGAAGCCCACCCCGGGGGTCTCCCCACCCCAGAGATAGGGGGTGCCCATCTGGGCCTCGGCGTAGCTGATGGCGGTGGCCGCAGCCTGGCTGGTCGTAGCCTGGCTTGTCGGGGCTCGGGCAGGGGCGGAGTAAGCAGCGGCGTAGGAGAGAACCTCGTTCACGTAGGTGGTGTCGTGGTTGTAGGTGTAGATGGCGCCGGAGATGTTGGCGCCATCCCGGGCGCCGTTGGCGCAGAGCAACCGGGCGGCGGCGTAGACGGCGTCGACAGGGTCGAAGGGGCTGGGCGGGTTGGCGCCGCCGGGGGGAACCGGCTCGTCGTATTCGGCAAAGGTGGCCGGTTCGAACTGCATGGGCCCTTCGGCTCCCGCGGAGGAGATCTGAGTGTTCCGCCCCTGGCCGGTCTCGGCCTCACCGATGCCGGCAAGCACGGTCCAGGGCAGGCCCGGGCAGGTGGCTGCGGCGGCCTGGTAGGTCTGCAGGTAGTCGGGCGGTATGTCAGCCAGCGCCTGGGCCGAAGGGGTGACGCCGGAGGGCGACATCGTGGCGCCGAGCCCGGCGAGCGAGGCCAGGCCGGCGGCAGCCATGACGACAACGAACAGCACCAGTCCGCCTCCGAGGACCACCTTTTTCACCGCTCACCTCACAAACCCGAAAGGAATGTTGTGAGCGGCCGACTCAGAGACAGTGCTCGCCCGGACAGGCGGGCGACGACGTGGCGCACCGCCAGTACACCATCGCCGGGGGTCAGATGGCAAGGTACGCCATCCCCAGTCCCAATCGGCATCGATATGCT
>DASXMT010000085.1:0-4763 GCA_036495505.1 Acidimicrobiales bacterium
AGAGGGGACCGGGCCCGGGACCGTGTTGCGGTCGTCGAGCATCGGATAGACGAGGATCTGCTTAGCCAAGGCCACGCCCCGGTCGCGAGCGAGGATGGCCGCACCGGCGGTCGGACCGCCGCCGCCGCTGTCGCCCATGACCGCTATGCGCGATGGGTCCACCCCGAGGTTGTCGGCGTGAGCGATGAGCCAGGTCAACCCGCTGAAGACGTCTTCGGCCAAGGATGTCGGGCTGGTCGCCTCGGGAGCAAGGCGTAGTTCGACGGCGAGGAATGGCACGCCACTTTGGGCGACGTACCAGGTGACGACCTCGTCGTAGAGGTCGACGCTGCCAGCGATCATGCCGCCGCCGTGGGTGTAGATCACAGCTGGGCCTGGTGCCGCGTCGGCCTTGACGTACCAGCGCAACTCGATCTCACCTTCACCGTCGCTCGTGGATTCGCTGAATGAGGTGGTGCTCACCCCCGACGAGGGTGGGGTGAGGCTGGCCATGTGGGTGAGGCCGGCCGAGGCGGCGGTACGGACCGCCTGCCAGTCGCCGCGTGCCGGGGCTGGAGCCCCCGCCGCCTGTTCGGCCAGCACGGCCATCGCCGGTGCCAGCTCTGGATCGAGCTCGTAATCCATGGGTCTGTTCCTTCCGATTCGTAGCAGGCAGTCAGCTGGCGCCGGCGGTGCCGGATCAGTACGGCGAGGGCTGATTACGGATGACGGCGAGGCTGACGATCTTGCCGTCCCGGACGCTGAAGTAGTCCGACATCACCAGCTCGTCGGGGAGGTTGGTCTTGTCGTAGGTGCCGTCGTAGCGGGAGCGCACGATAGTGTCGCCGTAGTGGTCGACGACCTCGATCGGCTCCATGGTCACGTGGTCCCCGACCATTTCCTTTTCGACCCAGCGCCGGATGGCGTCGATGCCCTTGATCTCACGGCGGGCGTCGTTCACGTAGGCGTCGGGGGCGAAGGTGGCCACCATGGCGTCGACGTCGAAGGCGTTGACCCCAGCGAGGTAATCGGCGACGACTGGGGGAAGGGATGTGGTGGTCATGGCTTGCTCCTTTTACTGGCGGCCCGGTTGACCGCCTCTGAAGCTTCAGGCATGCCCTCGTGGGAGGTGCAAGGGCCCAATTCGCGCTTGTATCTCCCCTAGGGGGAGATCTCATACTGGAGCCATGCCGTCATCCTTGGCTATCGGAGACTTCTCTCGGGCCACCCACCTGAACATCAAGACGCTGCGCCACTACCACCGCATCGGCCTGCTCGAACCGGCCGACGTCGACCCTGCCACCGGACACCGCCGCTACACCACCGACCAGATCCCTACGGCCCAGGTCATCCGCCGGTTTCGGTCCCTCGACATGCCGCTCGAAGAGATCCACGCCGTCATCACCACGCCGGACCTGGGCGCTCGAAACGACCTCGTCGCCGGCCATCTCCGCCGCCTCGAGACGACCCTGGCGAGGGCCCAGGAGGCTGCGGCATCGCTGCGCGCCATCCTCGAACCCCCGCTTGATGCCACGCCGGTCGCTATCGAGCATCGCCGGATGCTGGCTACGCGTGCGGCAGCCGTCAGCGAGATCATCGATGTCACGGAGGCGACCGCCTGGTATCAAGGCGCGCTCGGCGAACTGCACGCCCTTCTCGCCGCCCAAAAGGTCCCCCCCACCGGGCCAGGCGGCGCTATCTATGCCAACGACCTCTTCACCCACGAACGCGGCCAAGCCACCGTCTTTGTGCCCTGCGATCAGACGGTCCGGGCGACCGGGCGAGTCAGCGCTGTCGTAGTGCCCGAGATCGAACTTGCCCTCACCGTTCACCTCGGGCCTCACACAGGCGAGATGGACCGGGCCTACGGATCACTCGCCACCCATGTCACCGACCATGCGCTCGCCATCGAAGGACCCATCCGCGAGTACTACCTGATCGGTCCCCATGAGAGCAGTGACGAGGACGAGTGGCGCACTGAGATCGGATGGCCGATCTTCCACACGGGACAGAGCGCCAGCTGATCCACGCCGGAGACAGCGTTACGAGTGGACTTGTATCAGCACGGATCTTCCTTCGGGTTCGGAATCCGAAGATCTCCAGCACTTCAGCGGATAAACCGAAGCTAAAGCGTGATGACGATTTTGCCGTGTTTCGGCGAGCCGCGCGGCGACGGCGTTCTCCCCTTCATTTACGAGTCGACAGGCGCTGAGACCCATTCACTAACGGCTACGACCCGACGCCCCGAGGAGGCGGGTCTTCACCTTCCACCGCCCAGAGACGCTCCTGGGGTGGCCTCAGGAGAACCGACCCGCGCTCCCCCGCCTTCAGGGCCCGACTCACGATTATGCTCCCGTTCGATGAGACCGGCCTCCACGGAGCCATCGTTCGCCGCCAAGGTCGACGAGCAGAAGAGTCATCCTCTCGTCTGGAAGTCGATCGTCAAGAAGGCGGTGCCGGTAGTCATAGGCGGCGTTGCGATTTACCTGGTGTTCCCCTCGATCACCGAGGTTCTGGCCTCGTGGCCCCGGCTGTCGACACTGAAGCCCGTTTGGTTCGCCCTGGCTGTCGCCTTCGAGATCGGCCACTTCGTCTGCACCTTCGCCCTGCACCGCCTGGCCCTACGGACCAAGGCCTGGTTCTCAGTCGTCACTGCCGAGCTATCGGGTAACGCCATCAGCAACATCATGCCTGGCGGCGCCGCGGTGGGGGCGGCTGTGCAGGTCCGCATGTTGGTAACGAGCGGGCAGGACGCCACTTCGACGGTTGGGGGGCTGGCCGCCTTCTCACTTCTGGGCGTGGCCGGCCTGCTGGCCTTGCCAGTCATCGCCCTCCCGGTCATCCTGATCGGCGCCCAGGCCACAAACCGGGGCCTCGTGAATGCCGCCATCCTCGGGGCGGTGGGCTTCGTCCTCTTCATCGGGCTCGGTACCCTCCTCCTAGCCACCGACGGTCCGCTGCGGTGGTGTGGACGCATCGTCCAGCGAGTCTGGAACTGGGTCCTACGCAAGCGACCACTGACCAACCTCGACGAGACCCTTCTACAGCAGCGCAACCTCATTCGCGGGATGCTGGGCAAGCAATGGTGGCAGGCGGTCCTTCTCTCCGCTGGTCGCCTGGCCTTCGACTACCTCTGCTTGCTGGCCGCCATACGGGCGACAGGTAGCCACCCACGGGCCTCCCTGATCCTCGTGGCCTACGCCGTGGCCGGCATCGTGGGCATGATCCCGATCACCCCCGGCGGTCTGGGCATCGTCGAGGCCAGCCTGACGGGACTTCTGGTGCTGGCCGGTCTCGACTCGGGCAACGCCGTTCTGGCCACGCTCACCTATCGGCTCGCCTCCTACTGGCTGCCGTTGGCGGCCGGGCCCGTCGCCTACGGCATATTCCACCTCCGCTACCGGAACCGCCCCCCGGCCCCTCCATTACCGGCATGACCGACGCTACGGCGACCTTCAGACAGCCGAACCCAGCTTCTCGAAGTTTGCCGATAGCCATGGTACAAACATCAGTCAGCCGTTCAACAACAACACGAGCGCCTTGGGGTCGAACAGCACTCGCTGATCGACCGGCTGACCGTCGAGCAGGGCAGCGGGGGTCCCGTTTGGGTCCTGCTCTTGGAACAGTCGGTCTATTTCCAACGACCAAGCTTCGTATCGCCCCTCGCGTAGCCCCGTCAGGTAGTCCGAGCTGGTCAGCCCGACTCGTCGACCCAGATCGATCAGGTCATCAAGGGTGAATCCACCACTATTCTCGGCGGGCTGGTCCGCGAACATCTCTCGACGCAACTCGTCGAACCGTCCAGCTTCTGCCGCTAAAGCCAGTGCGTTATCAGCGCGCACCGACTCCTCTCCAAGGAAACATCGCATCCGGTACTCGATGGCCACTCCTCCTGCGGCCACCCTCTGGCGCAAGAGTTCTCCGCAGACATCTTCAAACCTGCGGCAATACGGACATTGCGGGTCCTCGAACACCACCAGCTGCCGCCGCGCATGTTCGTCGCCGATCAATACGCCCCCGGCTGCTGTGTGGTGTGAGGGACGGGACAGTCCTGTGAAAGAGTCCATGCGTACGGTTTATCGCTGGAGCCGGTTGCTGGCCACCCCTCCCTTCTTCGATCCGAGCCCACGCCGTATGTTTGTGGTCTACCCGAAGGTCGATATCTCTTCGACACCACCGATCCAAATCGGTTGCAATAGTGGGTGTGTGTGTTATCCGACCTTGACAAATCGTCAGTCATGAAGAGCCCTCGGGTGGGACCCATTCTGATTACGATTCTTCGAGGATGGGGGGTCTGATTACGGACCGATCTATATCTGACTACGGACTGATTGTTAGGGCTATAACGGCTGCAAATACCAAGGCCACAGGTATGAGCAGGTCGAGTGTTCATCGCTGACAACGCCACGGCGTTACTTGTTCTAAGGATCAGTTCTCGCTGGAGGGCGGCTGGGGGGTAGTGCGAAGAGCCCACGGTCGAGCCCCCGGCGAACCGTCGCGACCGTGACCGCCAGGTCTTGGTCTGACGAGTCGATGACGTGAGCCTCGAAAGGCCCAACGTCCTCGAAGGCGTCGTACATGACTCGTATCGGGTGGGGGTCCACGAGGTCCTGTGCCCGAGGCCGCCCGATAGCGCGTTGCAGGGTGACCTCGCGGCTCGGGCGGAGCACCACGTAGTGAAGAGCGCCGGCGGCACCTCCTATGGCCTCCTGGAAGAGTTCGAGGAACCAAGGTCCCACGATCCCGTCGACCACTACGTCATAGCCGCCCTCTGCGTAGCGGGC
>DASXMT010000086.1:0-2829 GCA_036495505.1 Acidimicrobiales bacterium
CGGCATCAGGCCGACACCAGTGAAGGAGACGTGACCATGGCCCAGAGCGCCGGACTGCACGAGCCCGGAGATCAGCTGTCGCCCCAAACCATCGATCGCCATCGCGCCATCACCTTACTCCAAGAAGAGCTGGAGGCCATCGACTGGTACGACCAGCGAGTGGACGCCACCGCCGATGGCGAGCTGGCTGCGGTCCTGGCTCACAACCGGGACGAGGAGAAGGAGCACGCGGCGATGACCCTGGAATGGTTGCGCCGCCACGATCCCGTACTGGACCAACACTTGCGGACCTACCTGTTCACCACGGAACCCGTCACTGAAGTGGAGCGAGAGGCCGAGGCGGATGGGGACATGGGCCCAGCCGAGGGTTGCCTATCCATCGGCAGCCTGAAAGGGGCGACGCTATGAACCATCTCCTCCGCTCACACGCCCCCATCACCGAGAGCGGATGGGAGCAGATCGACGAGGAGGGTCGTCAGCGACTCGTCCCTGCCCTGGCCGGGCGCAAGCTGGCCGATTTCGGCGGCCCTCTCGGTTGGGGGCACTCGTCGACCAACCTGGGACGGACCACGTCCATCGATGGGGTTCCCGCTCAGGGGCTGGTGGCCCGCCAACGCCGGGTGTTGCCGTTGGTGGAGCTCCGAGCGGACTTCGTCATCTCGCGGGCGGAACTGCTCGACGCCGACCGGGGTGCCCTGGACATCGATCTCCAGGCCCTCGACGAGGCGGCCCGTCAGATCGCCATGGCCGAGAACATCGCCGTCATCCATGGTTGGGGTGAGGCCGGGATCGTGGGCATGACCGAAGGATCGCCTCACGCCCCGATCTCACTGGGCGCCGACTACGCCAACTATCCGAGCGTTGTCGCCAAGGCGGTCGAGGCCCTGCTCTCGGCGGGCATCGGTGGCCCCTACGGGCTGGCCCTCGGTCCCGATGGCTATACCGGGGTCGTGGAGACCACCGAGCACGGCGGGTTGGTCGTCTTCGACCATCTCCGGCAGATCCTCGGCGGTCCCATCGTCTGGTCGCCCGGGGTGCGTGGGGCTGTGGTGGTGTCCATGCGGGGAGGCGACTTCCTCTTCGAGTCGGGCGAAGACCTGTCCATCGGCTATGACCATCACGATGCCGACAACGTGCACCTCTATCTGGTCGAGAGCTTCAGCTTCCACGTGGCCTCACCCGACGCCGCCGTTGTGCTCAGCGCTTGATGCCCGGCCATCCCAACGAGGACGAGCAATCCCCCTCCGACGAACCGGCCGACCCGGTTGAGGAGGCGGATGAGGAGTCTTTCCCAGCCAGCGATCCCCCCTCGTCGTGGGCGGGGGATGCCGGCTGACGCCGGCGCGCATCGAAGGTGACGGCGCCGTCCTAAGGTCGAGGTGAGGAACCGTGTCGCACCGAGTGGGGAGGGCCAGTGGACGACGAGCAAGCCCGAGCATTGTTGGAGGCCGAGCGGTCCCGGGTGGAGAGGCTCCTGGCCGAAACAGGGGCGGCCGGAAGTGAAGACCGATCCGAGGCTGACGCGCCCGGTGACATGAGCGATTCGGCCGAACCCCTGACCGCCGAGGAAGGCGATGACGCCGTCTCGGCCAGCCTCCGCGAGCGCCTCGAAGCCATCGGCCGAGCCGAGCGGCGTCTGGCCGACGGGACCTTCGGTCGTTCGATCCGCAGCGGCCTGCCCATTCCCGACGAGCGCCTCGAGGCGGACCCAACCGCCGAGCTGACCGTCGAGGAGGCCCGGCAACGATCAGCGTAAGAGGAACGATGAGCCCAGGGAGTGCCTGACTACACCATGCAAGGGAGGCTGCCATGCCTGCAGTGACCGTGGACGATCTGTCCGCCCTACCCCGAATCTCCGAAAGCGAGAGCACCACGGAGCGCGAGCGACCGTTGGCCTCGGTGACCACGGCTCCGAGCGGTCTCGAGGGAGAGGGATTTCCGGTGCGCCGGGCCTTCGCCGGGATGAGCCTGTCCGCCCTGGACCCGTTCGTGCACATGGACCAGATGGGCGAGGTCGACTACGCCCCCGGCGAGCCCAAGGGCACTCCGTGGCACCCCCACCGGGGGTTCGAGACGGTGACGTACATGATCGACGGGACCTTCGCCCACCAGGATTCGCATGGCGGAGGAGGGCTCATCACCAATGGGGCCACCCAGTGGATGACCGCCGGCGGCGGCATCCTGCACATCGAGACGCCCCCAGAGGAACTGGTGGAGGCCGGCGGGCTGTTCCACGGCATTCAGCTCTGGGTGAACCTTCCGGCCAAGGACAAGATGATCCCACCGGCATACCAGGGGCTCGAGGCTGCTGACGTGACGCTGCTGTCCTCGCCCGACGGAGGGGCCCTCGTGCGGGTCATCGCCGGCGAGATCGGGGGACACACCGGCCCCGGATCGACGCACACGCCGATGGCGCTCGTGCACGCCACCGTCTCTCCCGGTGCCCGGCTGCGCCTGCCCTGGAACGCCACGTTCAACGCCCTGGTGTACGTCCTGGCCGGATCCGGTCGGGTCGGTGCCGTCGGCCAACCGGTGCGCGTCGGCCAGCTGGCCTCGTTCGGCACCGGCGACTGGATCACCATGCTGGCCGATGACCGGCGGGGAGATGACCCATCTGACCTGGAGGTCCTCGTGCTCGGTGGCCGGCCCATCGGTGAGCACGTCGAGCACTACGGCCCGTTCGTGATGAACACCCGCGCCGAGATCGCCGAGGCCATGGAGGACTTCCAGGCCGGTCGATTGGGGACCATCCCGCCCAACGCGTTGATGCCCCACGTACCCGACCCCAACCCGGTCCGAGCCCAGCACACCGGTATCTGACCCCACGCC
>DASXMT010000087.1:0-2151 GCA_036495505.1 Acidimicrobiales bacterium
TCATCTCCGACATGGGGTTCTCGGACTACTTCCTCGTCGTCTGGGACCTGATCAAGCACGCCCGTGACAACGGCATCCGCGTCGGGCCCGGGCGGGGCAGCGCGGCGGGATGCTGCGTGGCTTACTGCCTGCGGATCGTCGACCTAGATCCCATCCGTTACGACCTGCTTTTCGAGCGCTTCCTCAACCCGGGCCGGAAGCAGATGCCCGACATCGACATGGACTTCGACGAGCGGTACCGCGGCGACATGATCCGCTACGCCTCAGACCGCTACGGCGCCGACCACGTCGCCCAGATCGTCACCTTCTCGACCATCAAGGCACGTGCTGCGGTGCGGGACGGGGCCCGCGTGTTGGGCTACCCCTACATCGTGGGCGACAAGATCGCCAAGGCCATGCCCCCCCTGCTCATGGGCCGGGACACCCCGCTGGCCGCGTGCCTGGACAGGACCGAGGGCTATGAGGACGGCTACGGCGCCGCCGGCGAGCTGCGGGCCATGTACGAGTCCGATGCCGAGGCCAAGAAGGTCATCGACGTGGCCAAGGGGCTGGAGGGGCTCCGTCGCCAGGACGGGATCCACGCCGCCGCCGTGGTCATCACCGACGAGCCTCTCACCGAGTACGTGCCCATCCAGCGCAAGCCGGACGGAAGCTCCGATCCCACCAATGCCCCGGTCGTCACCCAGTACGAGATGCACGGTGTGGAGGACCTTGGCCTGTTGAAGATGGACTTCCTCGGCCTGCGGAACCTGTCGGTGATCGAGCGGGCCCTCGACCTCATCCAGACCTCGACGGGCGAGCGACCCGACATCGACAGCATCCCCCTGGACGACGAAACCACCTTCGCCATGCTGCGCAAGGGCGACTCCATGGGGGTCTTCCAGCTGGAGGGCGGCCCGATGCGATCCCTCATGCGCTCGCTCGCCCCCACCAGCTTCGACGACGTGGCCGCCCTGGTGGCGCTGTACCGACCGGGTCCGATGGCGGCCAACATGCACAAGGACTACGCCGACCGGAAGAACGGTCGGAAACCGGTCACCTACGTGCACCCCGACTTGGAGGAGCTCCTGGCCGATACCCAGGGCCTCATGATCTACCAGGAGTCGGTCATGCGGGTGGCCCAGAGGTTCGCCGGCTACTCCCTGGCCGAGGCGGACAACCTCCGCAAGGCCTGCGGGAAGAAGATCCGCTCGGTCATGGCCATCGAGCGGCAGAAGTTCGTCGACGGATGCGTGAGCCAGGGTTACGGCGAGTCGATCGGCACCACCCTCTTCGACATCATCGAGCCCTTCGCCGACTACGCCTTCAACAAGTCCCACTCCTACGGCTACGGCCTGATCGCCTACCAGACGGCCTGGCTCAAGGCCCACCACCCGGTCGAGTACCTGGCCGCCCTGCTCACGTCGGTCAAGGACAACAAGGACAAGACCGCCGTGTACCTGGCCGAGTGCCGGGCGATGGGCATCCAGGTCCTGGTGCCCAGCGTGAACCTCTCGCTCTCCGACTTCGCCGCCGACTTCACCGGCGAGGAGACGGGCATCACCTTCGGGCTGGCCGCGGTGCGCAACGTGGGCGAGGGACTGGTCGCCAACATCGTGGCCGAGCGGGAGAAGAACGGGGCCTTCGTCGACTTCTACGACTTCTGCCAGCGGGTCGACCCCCAGGTTCTGAACAAGCGAACCATCGAATCGCTGATCAAGGCGGGCGGCTTCGACTGCCTCGGCCACCCGCGCCGCGGGCTGTGCCTGGCCTTCGAGGAGATCGTCGACCGCACCCTGGAGCGCCGACGCGAGCACGATGCCGGGGTGATGTCCCTCTTTGCCTCCCTGGAATCCGAGACCGACGGCCAGACCCTCGGGTTCGGCGACACCCGGCTCCCCATCCCCGACACGGAGTTCGACAAGAGCCAGCGGTTGGCATTCGAGAAGGAGATGCTGGGCCTCTATATCAGCGACCACCCGTTGATGGGCCTGGAGGGATCGCTGGGGCGCCTGACCGACTGCACGCTGGCCGAGCTGCGGGACATCGACCCCGACGGACTGGGCATGACCGGCGGGCCCGGGTCCTACAACAACGAGGGGCAGGTTCGCCTGGCTGGGGGCGTGGTGACCGACCTTTCCCGCCGGTACAGCAAAAAAGGCGATCTGATGG
>DASXMT010000088.1:0-4503 GCA_036495505.1 Acidimicrobiales bacterium
CCGCTTGGGATTTCGGGAACCGGGTACGTTGGTGTGGGCCAGCTCGTCAACCAAGGCGAGCTGAGGGTGGCGAGCCAACAGGGCGTCGAGGTCGAGCTCCTCGAAGGTCTGACCGCGGTAGACGACGGGCTTTCGCGGCAATACCTCCAGATCCCGCAATTGCTCGGCCGTCTGCTTTCGACCGTGCGTGTCGACCCAGCCGACCACGACGTCAGTGCCGCGCTCCCTCCGACGCCACCCTTCGTTGAGCATGGCATAGGTCTTTCCTACGCCCGGCGCTGCGCCCAGATATAGCCGGAGTTTTCCTCGTGCCACCGCTAAGGCTCCTCGCAGTACCTAGTGCTCATGGTGCTCATGTGGCGTCATTGATGCCGGGCTTTCAGCGCGTTTGACTGTGCAACCCATCTCCGCTCTCTCACCGAGAATACCCAGTGCGAATGACGGGGTGCCCTTCTCGATCGATCGGGACAGCTGCATCACCGCCGATCGGCCTCGTTCGTGACGGTTGTTCCGGGTCGTCACCCGCCGCGAGACGTATGAAGACCTCATCCGCTCGGATGCTTTGACATCAGGTCCGCTCGGATGCTTAGACATCAGGTCCGCTCGGGTGCTGAGCCATCAAGTCCGATACGGCACGCGAGCCACGATCGATGCCCTCATGGGTTCGGTACCACGAACATGGCTCAGCAGGTGCCGGTTGCTCGTATCGTCAGCTGGGTCACCTTCCAGGCCCTGCCCATCCGTACCAGGTCTGCCGTGGTCGAGCGACGTCCGCCAGGAGCGTTCTTCTCTAATCCGCCGCTGGCCTTGTACTCGATCCAATGAGTGTTGTCGAAACAGTCGGTAATCGTTGCCTTGGTCGGGTCCCCCGGAGGCGTCAGAGAAGTGACGTGGGGTTGGAGGACCAGTTTGCCCCTGGTGACTATGCCGAGCTCCTGGTCCTTGGCCAGGCCCTCCACCAGGAGGGTAAGGGCGTCACCGGAAGCGTGCCGGGGCAGGAGCGCCGATTGGTAGTCCGAGGTTCGAGCTGCAGACACCAGATCGGCCCACATGCTGCGATAGTCGGCGATCACCTTCTGTGCGACACTCGCCGGTGCTTGCGTGGTTGTCGGAGACGGGCGCGGCGGACCGGTCGTAGTCGGCACGGCGGCCGAGGTTGACCCGGAACCACAGGCGACAATGGCCACGGCGGCGCAGAAGATCAGACCGGCAAGGATTGCAGACCGAGACGGCTCTCGGCTGGCGAAAGGACGAATCATGTCGAGATCCCCTGATTGGGACGGAGGCTGTAGCCGACGCCGGGTGCTGATTGAATCAGCGTGCCCGAACGATCGTTGAGCTTCTGTCGCAGTCGATGGACGTAGGCATGCACGTACTGGGCCTCCTGGCCATAGCCAGTCCCCCAGACCGCAGCGAGGATCATCTGGTGGGTACACGTCCTTCCTGCGTGGCGGGCCAGAAATGACAGCACCTCGAATTCCTTTGCCGTGAGGCCGACGGTAACCCCTTGAAGACGAGCTTCGTGGTGCACGAGGTCGATCTCCAGCAGGCCAAGCGAGACATTCGCCGGCACCTGCTCCTCGGGTTCACCCTTACCGTGGCGCAGCGCAGCGCGAATGCGGGCCTCCAGCTCCGCCATGCCGAACGGCTTGGTCACGTAGTCGTCTGCTCCACCATCGAGGGCGGCGACCTTCCGGTCCTCGGTGCCGCTGGCCGAGAGAATGATGATCGGCACGTCGCTCCATTGGCGGATCCTCTTGCAGACTGCGAGTCCGTCGATGTCGGGAAGGCCCAGGTCGAGCACGACCACGTCAGGAGTGGCCAGGGCGGTCTGAGAGATGCCCTGCTCGCCATTCGCCGCCGTGATCACCTGGTGACCGCCGGCCTGGAGGCCGAGCCGTAGCGCCCGCAGGAGCGACGAGTCGTCATCGACTACGAGGACCTTGGCCATCTCCGTTATGGCCTGACGCCGTTGCTTGCGACAAGGGGCAGGGTGAAGGCGAAGCGGGCCCCGCCTTCGGGGCCGTCATCGACCCAGATCTGCTCGCCGTGCGCTTCCACGAACGTCTTGGCGATCGACAGGCCCATGCCCGCTCGCCCTCCGGTGTCGAATCGGACGAACCTATCGAAGACGGCCTCGCGCTCACGAGACGGAACCCCTGGTCCGTGGTCTGCGACCGAGAGCGCGATTCGATCGTGTTGGACCTCGGCGGTTACCGTAATCGGACTGTTCGGGGGGCCATGGCGATTGGCGTTGTCGAGGAGATTTACCAGCACTTGCCCCATCAGAAGGTGGTCGACTTCGACGTCGGGAATCGATTTGGGAATCAGCAGTTCGACGGGACGCTCCCCGAGCGAGGAGCGGAGGGTGTCAACGGCCTCATTGACGAGATCGGCTACCGATTTGGGGCACCGCTGGATCTCGAGTACGCCGGCCTCGAAGCGCGTCATGTCGAGAAGACTGGTTACCAAGCGGGTGAGATGATCGGTCTCGACCTCGATGAGGCCGTGCAGTTCGTGCATGTCGGCGTCGGAGAGTGAGATGGCGGAATCGTGGAGCGTCGAGGCGGCCACCTTCATCGTGGCCAATGGCGTCCGCAGGTCGTGCGACACCGCCCCCATGAGCGCGTGCCGCAATCGGTCGACCTCCTCCAGCAACTCCGAGCGCATCGCCTGCTCCCGTAGTTGTGCTCGTTCGAGCGCCAATGCGGCGTGATTGGCAAACGTGCGAAGGAGCGCCCTGTCTACGTCAGAGGCCGGCATTCCCCGCATGGCCAGTATGCCCACTGGGCGACCCGAAGCAGACAAAGCCAAGGTTCGCATCGCGTCCGGAGATCCGGGAGCCGTGCCGATGCTGACGGGAAGGCCGGAGTGAGGATCAAGTTGGTGGATCTCCTGCTCTGACAGCGCTTTGCCGTCTGAGGCTGCGATCGACAAACGACCATGCTCAGGAACCAGGAGCGATACGCCAGGGACGTCGAACACGGAACCCACGGTGTGGACGATCGTCTTGAGTAGATCCTCGACCGACCGATCCTCCACCAAGAGCTGGGACAGGTCGAAGAGGCGGTCGGTCTCGACCGCTCGCCTCTGGGCTTGGGACCGTGCCGACTCCAGGCTGGCCACGACCCGGGCCACGAGCAGCATCACGACCACGTAGATGCCGAGGGCCACCCAGTCTTCGGCTCTGCCGACGGACATCGTGTAATAGGGGGGAACGAAAGCGAGGTCGTAGACGAGAAATCCGGCGGCCACGCTCACAACGCCCCCGACGAACCCGCCGACGGTCACTCCCACAACGACGGGCACGACCAAGATCAGGGCCGCCGTGGCGATACTGAGATGGGAACGAAAAGGCACCATGAGGGCACCGAGACCAACCGAGAGGACGATCCCCACGATCGAGCCGACAAGAACTTTGCGCACCTGTCCATTGTCGTACGAAATGGGGGCGCCAGCCGAGATGAGCGCTCTTGTTAAGAAGATTTTAAGGTCTACGGGCTCCTGTTCAGATTCTGTTAAGAGGGATCGGAAGATACTCGTCTCATGGCAGATTTCCTCGTAGCGATCGGCATCATCGTCTTCGCGGCGGTCATGCTCGGTCTGATCTGGGCCTTGGATCGGGTATGACCGTCACTCAGGGCCTCCTCCTCGCCGTCGCCGTCGTGATATTTCTGTACCTCGGCTTCGCCATGTTCAAGCCCGAGAAATTCTAGATGGGCTTTACCTGGACGATCATCACGCTGGTCGTCGCCCTCGGGCTGACCTGGCGGTTCCTGGGTTCGTACATGGCCGCCGTCTTCGACGGACGGGTTCACTTCTTGGGGTGGGCTGAGCGCCCGGTCTATCGACTGTTGAGGACCAGTCCCGAGCAGGAGCAGAACTGGAAACGCTACGCCGGGGCGATGATCATCTTCTCGGCGGTCTCGCTCGTGTTCACCTACGTGATCATCCGGATCCAGGGCTCGCTGCCGCTCAACCCGCAGCACCTCGGGGCCGTGCCGCAGGCGCTCAGCTTCAACACGGCCGCATCGTTCGTGACCAACACCAACTGGCAGAACTACGGCGGCGAGACGACGATGTCCTATTTCTCGCAGATGGGTGCACTGACCGTTCAGCAGTTCGTCACTCCGGCCGTGGGCATCGCCGCGGCCATGGTGCTGGTCCGCGGTTTCACCCGCCGGAATTCCCCCACCATCGGGAATTTCTGGGTCGACATCACCCGGTGCTTGCTCTACATCTTGCTTCCCATCGCGTTCGTCTTCGGGATCATCTTCGTTGCCCAGGGCGGGGTGCAGACACTCGCCGGAACGGTGGCCATTCACAATTCCATGAACGGCGTCACCCAGACGATCCCTCGAGGGCCGATCGCGTTCATGGAGACCATCAAGCAGCTCGGCACGAACGGAGGCGGGTTCCTGAACGCCAACTCGGCGACCCCATTCGAGAACCCGACCGGCCTCACCAACTGGCTGTCTATCTACCTGCTACTGGCCATTCCGT
>DASXMT010000089.1:0-2349 GCA_036495505.1 Acidimicrobiales bacterium
TTTCGAGGCGCTGGGCGACGCCAACCGGAGGGAGATCCTGCGCCTGCTGAGCGAGGCGGACCTGGCGGTCGGCGAGCTCGCCGACTCGCTCCCCATCAGCCGCCCCGCCGTGTCTCGACACCTCCGCCTGCTCAAGCACGCGGGCATGGTCGCGGAGCGGGCCGAGGGAACGCGGCACATCTACCACCTTCAGCGCGAAGGCGTCGAAGCCGTGCGGGCCTACCTCGAGGATGTCTGGGGCGTCGCTGCTGCACGTTTCCGCATCATGGCCGAGAACAACAAACGGTCATGAGCGATCCCCTGCGCATGGATTTCGAAGTCGTCTGCAGCGTCGAACACGCGTTCACCACGTGGACCGAAGACATCGGTATCTGGTGGCCGGCGGACCACACCGTGAGCGGTTCGCCCGCCGCCGTCGTCCTCGAAGGTCGGGTCGGCGGGCGCATCTACGAGCGAACGGCACTCGGTGAGGAACATGACTGGGGCGTCGTCACGATCTGGAGGCCGCCCGAACAGCTGTCGTATCGCTGGCATCTCGGTGCCGGACCCGAGGCGGCCACCGACGTCGAGATCCGGTTCACTCGGCTCGATGCCGACAAGACCAAGGTTGAGATCGAGCAGTCGGGCTGGGAACGGCTTGGCGCACCAGGGGCAGAACTTCGGAGTCGCAACCGGATCGGATGGGAATCGCTGATCCCCCATGTCCGAGCCGCCATGGAGAAGGGAGCATGAATGGCAAAGGGAACGAAGGACGACCCGTGGGTGCTCAAGACGCCACCCGGATCGTCGGAATACACGATCTACCGGGACGACACGCCTGATCCGCCCCAGCTGGTTTGCCAGGTCGGCTCCACCAAGCTGACGTATCAATCGCGCGCGATCGAGGACCTCCACGAGTGGCTCGCCAAGAGTGGGGAGTGGGTGCCCTTGGGGTCAGCCGATGAGCAGAAGGAGCCTGCAGTGAACAGTGTCGAAGCATGGGGACGGTCGCCGGACAACCCTGTCGGAGGCTGGTACGGCTTGCGGAAGGGGTATCGAGGTCGCTTCGGCATGTACCTCCCTCCGCTGCTCGAGGAGCTTGGCTTGGCCGAAGTCACCCACGACGCTCGCAACAACAAGATGCGAGCGAAGCCATGAGCCGGGCGGTCGTCGTCCGCTACCGGGTCAAGCCGGAATCGCTGGACGAGAACGTTCGCCTCGTTCGAGAGGTCTACGCCGAGCTGGCTGCGACCGATCCGGGTGGACTGCGTTACAGCACATGCCGCGTGGACGAGCGGACCTTCGTCCACGTGGCCGTGATCGAAGGAGATTCGAACCCGCTCGATGAAGTGGCCGCTTTTCGGGCCTTCACCGAAGGGATCGCCGAGCGGTGCGAGGAGGGGCCGCAGCCGACGAGCGGTGAATTGATCGGGACCTATCCAACCCGCTGACATCACGATCGCCGGGGGTTCGGGTCCGATAATTCACGACCGCCTTGGCACGTGCATGAAGGATTGAGCCCGTTGCCTGCCGATGCGCCGCCTAACCTGTCAACCCTGGTTGGTCCCGGGGGTGCCCGGGGCCGGTCGGCACCACGATCAGGAGGGGCGTCGTGCAGATACCTACGAAGAGGAGCCGGCGCGACCTGTTCATGCGCCGCGTGGCCGTCCTGGCCGCCAGCGGCGCCATGGCCGGCGGCCTTTTGGTGGCGGTCGTTCCTCCCCCGGCCGCGTTGGCATCCGGTTCCTCCACGTTGGCCCAGGCGAAGAAGGATCTGCTCGTCCGCTCGGACATGCCCAAGGGCTGGTTCACCGAGTCCGGGACCGCGAACACGCAGAACGGGGAATACCCGGCTGGTCCCAACTTCGCCCAGTGCCTGGGTGAGCCGGCGAACTTTCCCGCCGCCGCTCCGCCCGAGGTGGACTCGCCCTATTACCAGAACAAGGACGGCTCACTCGAAGTCCAGGACAGCATCACCGTCTTCGCCAATGCGGCCCAGGCCACGTCGTCGTTCGGCGCGTTGGCGAACCCGAAGCTCGAGGGCTGCGCGACAACGCTCCTCAACGACTATCTGAGCGCCAATCCGCCGAAGGGAGGGACGGTCGGCACCGCGACCGTGAGCCCGCCGCTGGGTTCGAAATTCGGCCCGGCTACCGACGGTTTCGTCGAGGTGGCCCCCATCACCGCCCAGGGGGAGAAGGCCACGGCCACCACGACCACCGTGTTCTTCCTGCGGGGCGTGGTCGGTCAGCAGCTCGATTTCAGCGTCTACAGCGCCCCCGGTTCGAGTGGCACCTTTCCGGCGGCACTGATCCGCCAATTGACGACGCTGGCGCAGAAGCGCCTCGGGAGTGGCCCAACACACAGCTC
>DASXMT010000090.1:0-11948 GCA_036495505.1 Acidimicrobiales bacterium
CTCTTTTCTCTACCTTCTCTTTTCTCTACCTTCTCTTTCCTCTTTCCTCTCTACCATGAGCCTCCGCCGCCACCGGGCCAATACGCGGCCGCGTAGTGCAGGGTGCACCGAGTACAACCGCTCAGTCCTGCGGCGGGGGAACCGGGAAGCGAAGGAAGGCCGCTACCAGCTCCTCGGCCAGAAGTTGGTCGGCCGCGACCTGTGTGACTGTGCCACTCGCCCCGACCACGGCCACGGCGAGATTTCCGATGATGTCCGAGGTGCGGCGGGTGGATTGCCCACAGACGGGACACGGCTGCCCGGACAGACCCAGCCAACCGCAGTTGTCGCACACTTGGCCACCGACCTCGGCGTCCTGGTCGATCAGCAACTGTTCGACTGCCTGCTCATCGCCAGCCAACAGACACCAGTCCAAGCCCAGGGCGCCGAGCCCTCCGGACTTCGCTCGATCGATGGCCTCAGACACGAGTTGTTGCTCTCGGTAGTGCTCGTAGTCGTCCACCACCTGTTCGGCATGGTCGCGGATCCTCGCCGGTGTCATGGTGTGGGGGTCGATGACGAATGTGCCCGCCCGTTTGTCTGCCAGGGGCTCGGGGAAGTAGCCGAGGAACTGGGTCACCACGTCCTCGTGGCCGCCCACGATGAGCAACTCGGCCCGCTGGTCCTGCATGAAGGCTTCGGTTTCCTCGACGGCGTGGCGGAAGTGACGTCGGGCGAGGTCCTCACTCTTGTTGTGCACCGTGTACTCGTCGTACCCCGACGGCCCGCCATGGTCCTTGTTTCGCAGGGTCCGGTCCCTGTCCCTCTTCGCTTCCTCGAGCGATCCCAGGTGGAACAGATAGAGCCAGACATTGGCCCGGTCGATAACGACCACGCAGTATCGAGGGCTTTCGGAGGCAAGGCCCAACAGGGGCCGGACGTAGGGAGCGACGTCCACGTCCACCCGGTCCTTGACCGGTCGGGGAAGAACGACCTGCTCCAAAAGTTTATGCCTGGTGCACGAGAACAAGGCCACCCCGCGCCCCTTCATGGCGGGCAGGTCACCCTCGAGCGCAAGCATGTGCCCGATGTCGGACTTGAGGGACTCCCGCTCTGCGTGCCCGAGCTGATCGGACTCGACATGTTCCGTCGCCACCTTGGCCAGCGTCCGCAACTGCGAACGGGCTCCCTTTACCTCCCCGGGGTCGGCAGGCACGGTCAGGTACATGGAGAGCACCGGCGCATCCGGGGACCGGAAGCGAATCAGTCCGTCGATCACTTGGCTGGGCAGCACGGTCTCGGCCATATCCCAGACCTCCATCCTGGCCGGTGCCAAACCCTGCTGGCGCACCAGCTCCTCTTCAACGATTACCCCAACGGGATCGGGGCAAACCCCTTGATCGCGTGGTGGCGAGGGTGAGGACGGCACCACGCGTGCGGCATGGCCCGGGGCGTCCTGTGCTCGCGTCTGTGCTCGTGGAAGGGTCTTGTTCTCGTGGAGGAGGGAGCAGGGTTACGGGGCCCGCGCCCCGATCAGGGATCCACCACCTCGAAGAACTGTGGGGCCACGCTGGGCGAAAGGTCGTGATCGCCGCGGTAGACGGCGGAGATCTGATGCCCCCCGGACTTCAGGCTGGGCAGCACGAAGGTGGCTCGGCCGGATGAGTTGAGCGTGGCCGATCCCACCTTGTCCGTGTCGACGTAGAACTCGACCTGACCGCTCGGCTCGAAGGTGGCCGGTCCGACAGGGGTGACCACGGCCGTGGCCGTCACCGTGCCGCCGACCCGGCCCGGGTTGGGCGAGGCAGACACCGCGGTGGCACTGGATGCCCGGCCCGCCTCCTGGCCTCCGTTGAGATCGTCGGAGCTGGAGGAGAAGTCGCTCGTCTCTTGGAACTGGGCCCTTACCGTGTGCGAACCAGGAGCCAGCTTGAGGGAGGGCAGCCTGGCCGTGTCACCGTCGAGGGCGACTGGGGGGCGAGGACTGCCGTCGACGGTGAAGACGACTGAACCGGTGGGCTGGGCCGTGGCCGTCCCGGTGTTGTGGACAGTGGCCGAGAACACGACCGATTCGTCGAAGGACGAGGGATTGTCCGACGAGGCGACCCTCGTCACCGTGGGCGCCCGGGTGACCGATTGGACGAGAGGGGGAGCGGTGGCCGGCTGGTACGCGGTGTCGCCGCCATACGAGGCGGTGAGGTCATGGGAACCGACGGCCAGGCCGGTGAGAGGGCCCAGGGTCGCCGTGGCCACACTGCCGGACTCTCCATTGGGATGCAGGGTTGCCGATCCGAGGGACTTCCCACCATCGAAGAACTCGACCGATCCTTGAGCCGAAGGGAGGGGCTGCGTCGACTCCGGCGAGACCCGTGCAGTGACGGTAACCGGTTGACTGAAGGCCGCAGGGCTGGCCGAGCTCGAGAGGACAATCTTGTCGGGCACGCCCGTGACGGTGATCGACGAGGGAAGAGAAGCGTCGGGGAGCACCCCGTTGGTCGCCGACAGCGTGAACGGGAACCGCCCCTGCTCCTGCGGCGTCCCCGAGATAACCCCTTGGTCGGAGAGTGCAAGGCCTGGAGGCAGCTTTCCCGAAACCAACTTCACCGTCGAAGCCGGGTCTCCCCCCAGGGCGAACGAGTAGGCATAGGGGTGCAGGTCGGTGGCCGGTGGCGGATCGCCGGTGAGCGTGGGGGCCGTGCCCGGCAAGGTGACGATGATGGCCAAGCCGTCGGGCCCATCCGCACCGCCGGTGGTCAACCTGGATCCGACCGGGCCGAAGCTCGATCCTCCCCCTGCGCCACCGGCGGCGAATGCCCCGCCACCGGGGCCGCCACTACCACCGCCGCCGCCGAAGTACCCGCCACCGCCCCCGCCACCGCCGTCGCCCGCCCCGCCACCGTGGTCCGTGCCGCTGCCACCCGCACCGCCGGTCTGGCCGTTCCCCGGTCGTCCGCCGTAGGGAATGCCCCCGGCCCCCGGCCCGGTCTGGGTACCCCCGCCTCCACCCTGCCCACCGCCTTGGCCGCCTTGGCCGGATTCGCCCGCCGCGCCTCCGCCGCCACCGCCGGCGCGCGCCTTGTGGTCACCGCCGATCCCAGGTCCGCCGCCCCCGCCGCCCCCTCCGGCCACCGCCACCAGGCCGGTCGGGCTGGTGCCACCGATCCGGATATCGGTGGCGCCCCCGCCGCCCGATCCTCCGCCGTCACGTCCGAGTCCCTGTCCTCCCGCCCCGCCGCCGTTGAAACCGCCGGTCCCTCCGGTGCCGGACCCGGTCGGAGCCCCACCCCGGCAGCCGACATTCACGTTCAGAACCTGCCCCGGAGTGACCCGAAGGGTGACCTGGGCTCGGCCCCCTCGCCCGGGGATGTCGAACCTTCCCTGGCCGCCGCTTGCCCCCTGGAGGTCGAGGTCGACCATGGGAACCCCGGCTGGGACCGTCCACTGCTGGGTCGCACCCGTGCACGAAAAGACGAACTGCCGTGAAGTGACGATGGGCCTTGCTCCCGGACGCGGCACAGTCCTCGGAGGGGAGGCCGCCGCCCGCGCCGTGCCGCCGGCCATTCCCAGCCCGAGCACAAGGGCGCTTGCCACGCCGACGGCCGCGGCCGTCATGGTCCATCGGTTCGACACACCGCCCCTTTCGCCGCCCCGATGGCGGTATACCTCCAACCGTCGCAGTAGCGTACAGTGTTATATAACCGTGGTCAAGAGGTACGGCGATCGGAAGCCTCCCTTCGGGCTCACCCATTCCGTGGGTGGCGCGTGGCTCGCAGCACGGCGTCCTGGAGCATGAGGGTCCGTCCGTCGTGGGTGCCCGTCCGTTCAACAGCTGTGTTGGTCACGATGTCCCATCGGGTCGGGTCGAGTTGGGCAGCCAGCTCGTCACCGGTGAACAACAGGTCGGGTGGCTGATGGCGAGGCATCACTTCGAGATCGGAGGGGTGATGGCCGACGATGAGAAGGGTGCCCCCGGGTGCAACCGCGGACGCCAATCGGTCGAAGAGCGCCCGGCGCGGTTCCGTGGGCAACTGCATGTACTGGGCTGAGACCAGGTCGTAGCAATCGTGGGGTGGGTCCCAGTCCAAGACGTCCTGGTGGAGCCAACGAATGCGTTCGGCGATGGGAGCGCCGGCGTGACCGGCATGCCCAGCCGCCCGCTCCAGAGCGACAGTGGATATGTCGACCGCGGTCACCCGCCAGCCGCGCCTGGCCAACCAGATGGCGTCGTCGCCTTCCCCTGCACCCACATCCAGCGCCGTGCCCGGGGCGAGTGAACCGGCCTCCGCAACCAGGTGCGCGTTGGGGTTCCCGCTCCACAGCGCGGCGTGCGAGCCGTAGCGCTCGTCCCAGAACGCCTGGTCGAACTGTTCGGACACGGTGGTCTCCTTCGTGTGGGCGAATGCGGGAGTTGCACGACGGGTCAGGCGACGACCGGATGTTGCACCGTCTCGCGCCCCCAGCCACAATGGCCTCGTCCGGGTCTGTTGACAAGTCATCTTGCCAATATGGCAACATGGGAAGATGGGCAACGATGTACGCACTGTGCTCAACGCGGTAGGGCCTCGGCTCCGTGCTCTCCGTCAGGAGCGGGACACCACGTTGGCCGAGCTCGCCGCGGTCACCGGTATCTCGACCAGCACGCTGTCGCGACTGGAATCCGGCCAGCGTCGAGCGAACCTCGAGCTCCTGTTGCCCCTGGCCCAGGCGTATCAAGTACCCCTCGACGACCTCATCGGCGCGCCGCCCACCGGCGATCCCCGCATCCATCGCCGCCCCATCACCCGCCACGGGATGACCATTGCCCCGCTCACCCGCCGGGCCACCGGCCTGCAGGCCTACAAACACACCATTCCGCCCCGCCGAACCGGGGAAACACCTGACCCGCAGACGCATGAAGGCTACGAATGGCTGTACGTGCTGCATGGCCGGCTCCGGCTGGTGCTCGGGGAGCACGACCTGGTCCTGACTGCAGGCGAGGCTGCCGAATTCGACACGCGTGTCCCGCACTGGTTTGCCAACGCCGGAACCGAATCGGTGGAATTCCTCAGCCTCTTCGGGCCTCAAGGAGAGCGCATGCATGTCCGTGCCCGCCCCAGAGCGAAACCCGGCAAAGCGACCAAGGCGCCTGGGACCTAAAGCAACGCCTGCCTTCGGGCTCTCGGGGCCGTCAGGATGGGCCATCAAGGCGGCCCATCAAGGCGGCCCGTCAAGCCGATCTGCTAGCCGGCCTACCCGGCCGAGGGAACGTGGTTGAACATCCACCGCACTCCAAAGCGGTCGAGGCAGGTACCCCACGTGGCCCCCCAGAACATCTCGGTCAAGGGTGCGCTGTCGCTCGAGCCTTCGGACAACGCGTCGAAGAGCCTCTGGGTCTCTTCGAGAGTGTCCGGCTCCAGGTTGATCGTGGTGTTGTTGCCGATCCTCAGCTCATGACCCATCGACTCGAGCATGTCGGTCGCCATGATCACATGTCCGGCCAGGATCGGAAGTTCGACGTGCATGACCATCCGCTTCTCGGCCTCCGACAAGCTCGGTGCGTCAGGCGATGGGGGGACATCGCCCATCCGCTGGATCGGTTCGGGATAGTCGGTGCCGAAGACAGTTCGATAGAACTCGAACGCTTCCTCGGCGTTCCCCATGAAGTTCAAGTACGTGCTCACGCGTGCCACGGTGGTCCTCCTCTGGTCCAGCAGATCCGATCATCGGTTGAGACGGGCTCGGCGAGTGGGAATCATCGGTCCCGTCCACGGATCGTGTACGAAATCGCTGGTGGGCGCACCGGATCCGGGCTCCAGCGAAGCACTCCATCGGGGCTGGGGCCAGGGTTGCAGGGCGGACGGGCCCAGGAGAGGCTGAACCGACGGTCGCCTCTACGAGCCCGCACCTATACCATGGCCAAATCGTCGTTCAGGTGGTCTGAAAGGTCGATGGTGGCCCTCTTCGGCGTGGCGGCAGCGTGGGCCTGCCGCCCGGACGGATGTCGAGGGGAGCGTCAATGAGCGCACCGATTGGCCAGCGGAATCCGGACAAGGTGACCGGGGACGACGAGCTGGCGAACCACGACCGACGGTGGTGGATCCTCGCTGTTCTCGGAATCGCCCAGCTGATGGTGATCCTGGACAACACCATCGTGAACATTGCGCTTCCCAGCGCCCAGCACTCCCTTGCCTTCTCCAACGCCGACCGCCAATGGATCGTGACGGCGTACTCGCTCGCCTTCGGCAGCTTGTTGCTCCTCGGGGGCCGCATCGGCGACATGATCGGGCGGAAGCGCACCCTACTGATCGGGCTGATCGGCTTCGCCGCCGCATCGGCCGTCGGCGGTGAGGCGATCAACTTCACCATGCTCGTGCTGGCCCGGACGGTACAGGGAGCCTTCGGAGCTCTCCTGGCCCCATCGGTGCTCGCCTTGTTGACCACCACGTTCACGAATCCGTCGGAGCGCGGGAGGGCGTTCGGCATCTACGGCGCAATCGCCGGGGGCGGCGGCGCGCTCGGGCTCCTACTCGGGGGCGTCCTCACCACGTACGCCTCGTGGCGCTGGACCCTGTTCGTCAACCTGATATTCGCCGCAGTCGCCACCACTGGCGCCCTGCTGTGGCTGAAGAACGACGAGCCTGCTGACCATGACCCGCTCGACATCCCGGGCCTGTTGCTCGTGTCCCTCGGACTCTTCGGGATCGTCTATGGCTTCTCCCATGCCGAGACCACGGCGTGGAGCAACCCTTACACCATTGGGTTCCTCGTCATAGGCGTCGTGCTGCTCGCTGCATTCGCCTTCTGGGAGACCCGGGCTTCCTACCCCCTCCTCCCTCTTCGGGTGGTGCGTAACCGAACCCGCGGGGGCTCGATGCTGACCATGCTCATTGCCAGTGCCGGGCTGTTCGGGATCTTCCTTTTCCTGACCTACTACCTCCAGGAGACCGTCGGGTTCAGCCCAGTGAAGACTGGCATCGCCTTCCTCCCCATGGTGGCAGCACTGGTGGTGACGGCACAGGTGTCCAACCGCATCCTGCTGCCGAGAGTGGGGCCGAAGCCGATCGTGCCGATCGGCTTCCTGAGTGCCGCCCTCGGGATGTTCCTGCTCCACCTCGTCGGTCTGCACAGCTCGTATTGGACCCGGGTCCTGCCCAGTCTCCTGCTCGTGGGTCTCGGCTTCGGTCTGAGCGTGGCTCCATCCTTCAGTACCGGGACCCTGGGGTTGCGGCCCGAGGATGCCGGCGTGGGAGCAGCCACCTTGAACACAACCCAGCAGGTGGGCGGCTCCATCGGCACCGCCCTGCTCAACACGATTGCTGCGAGCGCGGCGACTGCCTACCTGGTCGGCCGCACGGTGAACCCGGCCAACCTGCAGGCATCTGCCCTGCACGGCTACACGACGGTGTTCCTCTTGTCGTCACTCCTCTTCGTCATCGGCGCGGTCATCGCCGGACTCGTGCTGAAACGGGGAACCCTCGCGGAGCTGGCCGCTACCCCGGGGAAACAGGACACCGGGCGCGCCACTCCCGAGCTCGTGAGCCACTGGACCTGCGCATCACAGTCGAGGGTCGATCGGGAACCCGTGAAGGTGCCCACGGTCACCGGTCACCAGTGATCGGCGCTCAGGATCGTCAGCTCCAACCACCACCATTTCGAGTTCGCTCTGGCGGAAGGTGTTTGACCACTTCGGGTGGCAGTCGCTTGGCCATGTCCGGAGAGATCTGGTCCTGCACTGCTCCGATCAGGCGTTTCGAGCGAGATCGTAGGGACAACATCTGCTGAAACTCCTGGTCATCTCCCCTCGCGCCCGAGACGAGGGGCGAGTGGGCGATCGAGGCGACACCAATGAACATGATCAGGAGCGCCACTGCCTCACCGGGTCCATAGAGACCCGAGGTCCGGAGGTTATCGCCATAGAGTCCGATGCCGAGGGCCATGCTGACCAACGGATCGACCAGCACCAGTGCGGTCTGGGAGGCAGCGATGGGGCCGGCATGAAATGCGTTTTGGGCCAGGAACAAAGACACCACGCCCACGACTGCCAGCGCGTAGGTCTCCCAGTGAAAGAACACCTGCACCCAATCGGAGGCGATGTAGTTCCCCACCGCCTTCATGAGGGACGCGGCGAAGGCGAATCCGATGGCGCCGGCCGTCCCAAACATGGCCGCCCGCCACCAACGGGGCCCACGCAGCGCAAGCAGTACGGCAACGATGACGACTCCCCCGCAGATGGAGCCGGCCACGATCCACTCGGTTGAGTCAGGAACCCGGTCTCCCCCAATGGGCCGGGCCAAGATCAGAAAGCCGGCGAGGCCGCCGGCTGCAGCGACACAGCTGAGCCACTCTCGTACCCCGACCCGGAACCGAAACCATGTGGCCAGCAAAAGCACGAGGAATGGCAGCTCAGTGGTCAAGATGGGTTGGACTTGGCTGAGATCTCCGATATGGAGGGCGATGACTTGCGTCACCGACGAGGCCACCATGAACGCAAATCCGAGGAGCCACACACCTCGCTTCAAGGCGTGAGTCAGCAGGCTCAGCCTGAGGGTTGACTCTTTGGGGGCATCTTCGACCCCCATGCGCTGGAGGATGCTCGTCAGTGCATTGGCCAGGGCGGAGAACAAGGCGAGTACGTACACCATCGGATCAGGACCTACGTTCCTCTGCGATCGATGCCTTGCCTGCTTCCCGAGTGCTCACGATCTTCCGCCTACACCTCGCCCCGTTCGCCACTGATTCGGGTTCGTGCCCGATGGCCAGCTCCCTACCCGGTCAACGCTACGGCCAATTCCAGGTCAATCAAGCGGACCCGCCAAGCGGCCGGAATCAGTCCAGCCCAGCAGGGCTGATCAGCCGGCTCAAGCTCCGTTTCATCCACGCTACTCATCCCAGGTGGATCTCAAGTCGAACGGGTAGTTCCGGTCACGGGGTCCAGTCCGGACTTCAATAGGCAAAAGACCAGGTCAAACGGACATCACGCCTGCGTGCGGGTCCCGTAACGGGCCCGGGCCACCTGCTCTATCGGACACCGGCCGGCCGGGCGACCGCAAGCCGAGAGATCGCACAACCGACAGATCCAACGGGTGGCACCTGGCTCGCGCATCATGCCCGCCAGCATGCGACCGGTAAGGGAAGCGAGGGTGTCGCGCTCCTCGGCACGGAGTGGCGCCAGGACGTCATCGAGCACCTGCAGCCGAGCCGATTCGACCTTCCGCGCCAACCGCCGTCCTGCTGAAGTAAGTGAGACAGAGGCGCTTCGCCGATCCGTGCCCGATCCCCGACGCACCAAGCCGTCTCGTTCGAGTCGATCGACCAGCCGGACTCCTCCAGACTGAGTCAGACCAACCACTTTGGCCAGCTGGTCCACCGCCGGGCGGTCGAGGAATTGATCGAGCGCCGACAACGCGGCGGCCGCCGTCTCGGAAAGTCCCAGCTCCTGCTCGACGTACTCGTTCATCCGGTCGGATGTGGCGAGCATCAAGGCCCCGAGCACGTTGGCCGGGCGCCCAGAAGGTGCCGACGTCACAGATCGAAGTCGAAACTGTACACACCCATTGATCCGTGCCCTGCCGACCCCGTGCCGCTGCCCTGCAATCCGGCCAGCTCGCCGCGAGCAGAGCCGGGGACCACCTCGAAGCTCGTCCGGGCATTGGTGCCGTCGTAGACCCCTCTGGCCCGCAGGACGAAGCTGCCCGCCTTGTCCTCCACGCGACCTTGAACCCTGTGATAGCCGACGAATTCGGCCGTGCCGTCGTCGCCGTATGTCATCACCATGTCGGCGATGGTCTCCGCGTCGATCCCGCCGGCGAAGCGCTGACCGATGGTGGCCCTCGACACCTTTCCCGTCCCTTCCAAACCGCCGCCCTGGTCCTCGTCCCACGACGTGATCTCGAACGAGCCCTCTACTTTGATCGACATGTGCACCCTCCTTAGTACATGACTGACGCATGCATGCTACCGACCGTCGAGGCCACCAGGCAAGAAGGAGGGGCCAGGACGTGGCGCCGCCAGGCTGCGAGCGAAAGCCGGAGCGGGTCAGGTCACGTCGTGGCGGACCGTGGTTCGCACGGCCAGCCGAGCGACGATCAGGCCGATGCCTGCCAGCAGTGCGGTGGCGTTGATGAAGACCGAGTCATGGCCCTGGTAGCTGGCTGGCATGAACATGCCCGGACGCTTCTACCTTCCTGCCGCCATGTCCACGGCGTTGACCCGCTCGGGACGTATCGTCACGACGACGCGATGCTGGTTATCCCCGTCGAAGGTTCGGAGGTCCACCCCGTATTTTTGCCCCACTGTGGTCGCGAATTCGTAGGCCGGATCGTCGACCACCTCGGCGTCACCGCGGATTTCGAGGTACCGGGTCGGAGCAGCTGGATCGAGGATGAAGAAGGTGGCGGCAGGATTGGTGAGTAGGTTCTTGACCTTCTGCAGGGAGGTATTGAGCGAAATCTGGATCGTGTTCCCCTCGGCCAAGAACCACACGGCACTGAGCTGGGGCCGTCCGTCGGGCCCAACCGTCGCTAGGATGCCCGTGTTGGTATTGAGAAGATCTTGATGGGTCGCAGGAATACTGGTTTTGCTCATGGCTCAGTCAACCTGCATCGGTCGCCGGACATTCCCCGGTTGCTCCCGTTCGGGCTGTACGCGTGAACGGGCCGATGATCAGGCGCCCGCGGTCACTGCTTTCAGCTCGTCAAGCGAGTCTCGCATGACTCGCGGCAAGGCCTTCTTGTTGCTCTTCTCGACCCAGCGGGCGAACGCGACCTTGAAGACGGCGACCGCCACCTCGGCGGTAAGGCTGGCGGCCGGCTCTTCCACACCCCGTCGGCGAAGTGCGTCGGCCAGAGCCGAGGCTAGCGATGCCAGTTTGATCAGCTCGCGCTCTCGGAGCTCTGGGCTCGCAGCGATGATGGCCTGGCGCTGCCGGGAGAAGTCGCGGCGCTCTTGGAGGAGGACGCCGGCGGCCTCGATGGCCGCGGCCACCGCCTCGAGTGGCGATGCGGAATCAGGAGCGCTGGCGACGGTTTCCACCAGGAGCTCCTGCAGCGAGCCTGAGCCCCAGAACAGGACCTCACGTTTGTCGGCGAAGTGCCGGAAGAACGTTCGCTCCGTCAATCCGGCGCGGGCGGCGATCTCAGCGACGGTCGTGTTCTCGAACCCCCGCTCGGCGTAGAGCGCGAGGGCTGCCTCCTCGAGCCGGCCACGGCTATCTGGCTGCCAACGCACCATGCCCCGATCCTAGTCGTGATGACAGCGGCTGACATACTTGCTATAGTGATGACAGTACCTGACGTCACTCTCCTGTCCCCTGCACCCACGGCGCTGAGGACGGGCAGTCCACCACTGGAGGTTCTTCTCATGCGCATCTTCGTCACCGGAGCTTCCGGCTGGATCGGCTCCGCTGTCGTTCCCGAGCTCATCGGCGGAGGCAATCAGGTCGTCGGACTGGCTCGCTCGGATGCCTCGGCCGCTGCCCTCACCGCAGCCGGGGCAGAGGTTCATCGCGGCACTCTTGACGATCTCGACGGCCTGCGAACTGCAGCGGCCGAGTCTGACGGCGTGATCCACCTGGCCTTCAACCACGAGATGGCCTTCTCGGGGGACTTCCACGGTGCTGCCGATGCGGATCGCCGCGCCGTCGAGACATTTGCCGAGGTACTCGCCGGTTCCGATCGGCCGTTCGTCATCGCCTCTGGGCTGCTGGGATTCACCCCGGGACGGGTGGCGACCGAACGGGACGGCCATGGTCCCGACCCAGATGTGGCCGCTCTGGGTGCTGGCCCCCTGACTCGGCTGGCCACGGCGGAGATCACGCTCTCGCTCGCGTCCCTCGGCGTGCGCTCGTCAATTGTGCGACTCGCTCCGACGTGCCACGGCGATGGAGACAACGGATTCATGGCCACCCTGGTCGCTATCGCCCGGGACAAGGGTGTCTCCGGCTACATCGGCGACGGCTCCAACCGCTGGCCCGCCGTGCACCGGCTCGATGC
>DASXMT010000091.1:0-4486 GCA_036495505.1 Acidimicrobiales bacterium
GCCGACCACCCGGGCCGCATCCTCTACGGGGTCCAGGGTCGGGTGCGGGCGCGGTCGGGATGGATCAGTGTCGACGGCGAGCAGCTGGTGGAGTACGTAGGACTGCGGACGCCAGGGGAGCACAACATGGCCAAACTGTGCGGGGCGGTCGCCGGCGTCCTATTGCTCACCGGCTTTCCCCCGCGACCCGCCGCGCTGACCGAGGCGATCGAGGGATTCGAGGGCCTGCCGTCCCGATGCCAGTCCATCGGGACCCGGGGTGGCCTCGAGTTCGTAGACGATGCTCTGGCCAGCAACCCCTTCGCCACCGCCGCCTCGGTGGCCTCGTATGGCCATCGCCCCATGACCATCATCCTCGGGGGCGCCGATCGGGGCGTCGACTTCACCGATCTGGCCGAGGTGGTGGCGACACGGGTACCGGTGCCCCACATCGTGACGATTCCGCCCGACGGTGGACGCATCGCCGACCGCCTTACGACAGTGGGACGCCAACACCAGGTGGAGGTGTCCATCACCGAGGCGGCCGACCCCGGCGAGGCGGCCCGAACGGCATGGACCACCACCCCGAGGGGTGGAGTCGTCCTGTTCTCTCCCGGGGCCCCGACCCCCCAAGGCGAAGGCGGGTTCCGGGAGCGCAGCCGCCTCTTTCGGGAAGCGTTCGAGGCACTGACCGGCTGACGCCGTGTCCGCCGGCCTCGGCTCGGTGCTCCGATGGCGCTCCCGGCTCCAGGCGACCGCCGGCTTGACTTTCGGTCAACGACTGGCCAGCATGTTCGAGACTACGTAAGCGTCGTTCGTTATTATGAACACGATGTCCTGCGCGCGGTGGTTGGCCTCTCACCGCGTCTGCGTGGGACAGAGTCCGGCGTGACATATGAACATCATCGAGAAAAAGAGGAATCGAAGTGCGAGCATCATCACGGACCGTTGCGGTGTCGCTGGCCATGGCCGGCGCGCTAGTGCTGTCGTTGGTGGCCGGAGGCACGGCCGGCGCAGCGACGAGCGAGTCTAAGAGCCCGATCACCATCGCTTACCTGGGCATCCTGACCGGACCCGATGCCAGCCCCACGGCCGAGGACCCGCTCAAGCTGGCTGCCAACCAGATCAACGCCCGCGGCGGTGCCGATGGGCACCCCGTCAAGCTCGAGTTCTACGATTCGAACATCACCCCCCAGCAGGCGGTGACCGCCACCCAGAAGGCCCTGTCCACCAACCCGACCGCCATCATCGGACCCTCCGTCGATGACCAGGTCCAGGCCACGGCCCAATTGTTGAAGCAGTCGGGTGTGCCCACTCTGGGCCTGACCAGTGGACCGCTCACCGACTTGACCAACACGCACCTGCCCAACTTCTTCGACATCAACCCCATCGACTACAACACGGCCCAGGCCGAGGCGAAGTACGTCTACACCAAGTACAAGCCCAAGACGGTGGGCATGATCTACACCGAGGATGCTGCATCGACGGCGTCGGCCACGTTCATCGAGTCGTTCCTGAAAAAGGACGGCGTCAAGAACTTCATCATCCGCACTGAGCCCAACAACGTCACTGACGCCACCACCGCGGTGCTGGCCATGAAGTCGGCCGACGCCGTCTTCATCAACAGCTTCCCGGTTACCGACGGCCTTTTGGTCACGGAGCTGGCCCAGAACGGCATCACCGCGCCGATCATGGGGGCTCAGGCCGACAACTCCATCCAGGCCTTCAAGCTGGCGCCGGCGTCGGCCATGGCCAACATGTACTACCCGCCGTACTGCGATCCCGATGTGAACACGACCACCCAGGCCAAGGCGTTCACCTCTGCCTACAAGGCGGCCTACCCATCGACGACCCAGAGCGCGGTCGACGACCCGGCCACCTATGACGGGGTGTACCTGATCGCCAAGGCCATCGAGGCCGGGGGAGGCAACACGTCCAGCAAGTCCATCGTGTCCCAGCTCAAGAAGATCCAATACCAGGGAGCGTGCGGGCCGTACAAGAACGACTCCGAGAACGTGATGATCAACCAGGCCCAGATCGTGAAGCTGGGCAGCAACGGTCCCTCGGGCAAAGAGCTCGTGGCCACGTACAACTTCGGGACCATCCCGGCCAACGCCAAGGGGTGAGCGCCCCCGTCGACTGGCTGGAGTCACTCCCGGAGGGCACTGACATCTCGGCTTTCGGACGGGAGCGGTTCGGCATCTCCTGCTAGCTGCAACCAAGGGGGTAGAGCGATGAGTACACTCTCGGCGCGCACAGGCGTGGTGCTCATACACGGGGGGTATCACGGGGCCTGGTGCTGGGACCGATTGGCCCCGTTTTTCGACGCCCCGACCCTCGCCGTCGATCTACCCGGGCGGGGGAGCCATCCCATGAACCTAGACGATGTCACCATCGAGGTGGGGGCGGATTCCGTCCTGGCCGACATCGACGCCGCCGGCCTCGACCGGGTGGTTCTGGTCGGGCACTCTCTCGCCGGGGCAAGCCTTCCGGTGATCGCCGGGAGGCTGGGTGACCGGGCCGTCCACCTTGTCTTCGTCTCGTGCCTGGTGGTACCGGATGGACAGTCCGTCCTCACCATGACGCCGCCCGACGAACGTGGGCCGCTCGACCGGCGACTGCGGACGGGCGAGGGGGAGACGAGCGAGCTCGCAGCCGATCACCACCATGCGTTGCTGGGCAATGACCTGGACGACGAGCAGTGGTCCTACGTGCTCGACCACGTCGGACCGGACTCGATGCGATTCTTCACCGACACGGTGACGTGGGGCGCACACGTGCCCCAGGCGCCCAAGACTTACGTCCGTCTGCTCCAGGACCGGGCCGTCTCCCTGGTCGAACAGGACGAGATGATCCGCCGGCTAGGCCCCGGTGTGAGCGTCCACGACATCGACGCTGGCCATGAGGTGATGATCACCAAACCGCGTCAACTGGCCGCCGTCGTGACCCGGATCCTGACCGACGCCGATCGCAGTCTTCCTCCGTCAGCCGGGTCTCATTGACTTTTCCTCGACCGTGGCCGAGAATCGTTCTGTTATGAGAACGGAATGTTCTCCATTAGGAACGATTGTCCAAGTGCCTTCCGGCCGCAGCGAGGAGACCCGTGAAGCTCGACGTCCTCTATGAGATCGATGTGCCCAGGCCGTGGGGAGACAAGCCCCACCCCTACGGGCAGCGCGACGCGGAGCAACAGGCGTACGCCGAGGCATTCGAGCAGATCAAGCTGGCCGACCGGATGGGCTTCCACACCACCTGGCATGTGGAGCACCACTTTCGGGAGGGTCGGTCGCATTCACCCTCTTCGGAGGTGATCCTGGGCGCCCTCTCGCAGTGCACCGAGCAGATCAGGTTGGGCTTCGGCGTCACGCTCATGCCCCACCCGTTCACCCACCCCGCCCGGGTGGCCGAGAAGGTGGCAACTGTCGACATCTTGTCCAAGGGGCGGGTCGAATGGGGAACCGGGCGCTCCACGCCCATGGAGCAGGCGGCCTTCGGCGTGGACCCCTCACGGAGCAAGGCTCAGTGGCGAGCCGCGGTACAGACCGTGGTGGGCATGTGGGAGTCGGAGTACTACGAGGAACACACCGAGTTCTTGGACTTCCCCCGTCGGATGGTCACCCCGAAGCCGGTCCAAGACCCCCACCCGGCGGCATGGATGGCCGGGGTCAGCCCGGGAACGGCCGCCGTCGCCGGGGAAGCCGGCCTCGGACTGCTGGCCATGTCGATCATGAACCCGCTGGACCAGACGGCGGCCACCATCCGCCAGTATCGACAGGCGGCCGCCAACTCGTCCCCCCTCACCAGGGTCACCAACGACAACGTTGCTGCTTACACGCTGGTGCATTGCGCCGACACCATCGCCGCGGCTGCGGACAATTGGATCTGGGACTCGGTCTGGTGGTGGTACCAGCATCTGGCCGAGTTCACCCTGGAGTGGGAGTTCCCGCACTTCTCCACGGAGGAGAAGGACCGGGCCTTCCCGCTCCTCACGGCACGGGCCGACGGCCAGTTCGACGTGGCCGCCTTCAACGATGCCGACATGATCATCGTCGGCGACCCCGAGCGCTGCTATCAGAAGATGTGTCACTACGCCGACATCGGGGTCGACGAGCTCATCTGCTACGTCCAGTTCGGCCACCTGCCCCACGCCTCGGTGATGCGCACGATCGAGCTGCTGGGAAAGGAAGTCATCCCTGCCCTGGACCGCTATGTGCCCAAGCGGTAAGGGGCAACCCGTTTCGGACGCCGCGCCCGGACCGTGGCTCAGCGGGATCCCGGCGTGACCTCGGCCGACAGTTCCCGGGTGCCCGACTACGGAGCCCTGTTGCGCCTGGACGGGCGAAACTTCGTCGTGCTCGGCGCGGGACAGGGCATCGGTAGGCAGACCGCTCATGCGTTGGCCAGCCAAGGAGCCCACGTGGTCTGCGTCGACCTCGACGAGCGCCTGGCCGGCGAGATCGCCGCCGAAGTCGGCGGCCGAGCGTGCGTGGCCGATGCTCGGAAGGCG
>DASXMT010000092.1:0-5578 GCA_036495505.1 Acidimicrobiales bacterium
CGACGCGTACTTCACCACCGCCCTGGAGCGAACGGGCTGGAAGGCGAGCCGGTTCCGAGCCCTCGACCGGTCCCCTCTCGCCGATGTCCTCATGGCCCGTCCCCGCTAAGCACGCCGAGGTCTACCCGGTGCCGACCTGCAACTCGCTGCCGTCGTGCGGGTTCCGACGGGTCGGCGCGCTCGAAGGACTGCCACAGGCGGCACAGGCCAGTGCGCAGGCAACGCCCGCCACGCCGAGCAACCACTGCGCCGACCGACGCCGGCGTGCCGGCCCGTCGGGCCGGGCCGGGGGCCGGCTATGACGCCACGCTGAGCTTGACCTCGATGTTCCCTCGGGTGGCGTTGGAATAGGGGCAGACCTGGTGAGCCGCTTCTGCCAACTCTTGGGCGGTGCCGGCATCGACCCCGGGAATGGCCACCTCGAGCTCGACGGCCAGGCCGAAAGCCCCTCCGTCGATGGTGCCGATGGAGACCCTGGCCGTGACCGTGGAGTCGTCCGTATCGACCTTCTGGCGCCGGCCCACAACGCCCAGGGCGCTCTGGAAACAGGCGGCGTACCCGGCGGCGAACAACTGCTCGGGATTGGTGCCACCACCCTTTCCACCCATGGACTCAGGCACCCGGACATCGAGGTCCAGGACGCCATCACTGCTTCGGGCGTGCCCGTCGCGTCCGCCTGTCGTGCTCGCTTCTGCGGTGTACAGCACTTTTTTCACTTCGGTGACCATGGCTCACTCCTCGTCGGCTGCGGTTCGATCCCCTGCGTCAACCTTCACGTCGATTCGATTGTTCCGGACCCGATCGGCGTCGTCCCCGGTGGCAAGCCACCCGGCTCAGATGCTCCGGCCGCGCCCGCTCCGGAAGCGACGGACCAGTTCGGCCGTGGACCCGTCCTGGCCGGACAGGTCGGGGGCCTGCTGGTCGATGAGGGCAGGGGCCAGCTGCTTGGCCATGACCTTGCCCAACTCGACACCCCACTGGTCGAACGAATCGATGCCCCAGATCACCCCTTCGGTGAACACGGTGTGCTCGTAGAGCGCCACCAGTTGGCCGAGCACCGACGGGGTCAACCGCGGGGCCAGGATGGTAGAGGTCGGGCGGTTCCCGGGCATGACCTTGTGAGGGACCAGCGCCGGGTCAGTGCCTTCAGCCGACACCTCCTCGGCCGTACGACCGAAAGCCAGCACCTTGGTCTGGGCGAAGCAGTTGGCCATGAGCAGATCCTGCTGGTCACCGTTCTCGTGCGTCGAGTCGACGAAGCCGATGAAATCGGCCGGGATGAGCTTCGTCCCCTGGTGGATGAGTTGGTAGAAGGCGTGCTGCCCGTTGGTGCCCGGCTCGCCCCAGAAGATCTCGCCCGTCTGGCCCCAGACCGGCGACCCGTCCCGCCGGACCGACTTCCCGTTGGACTCCATGGTCAGCTGCTGCAGGTAGGCCGGGAACCGGGCCAGCCGTTGGTTGTAGGGCAGAACGGCATGGGTCTGGGAGCCGAAGAAGTTGTTGTACCAAACGTTGAGCAGGCCCTGGAGTACCGGCATGTTGGCTTCCAGGGGCGAGTTGACGAAGTGCTGGTCCATGGCGTGGAAGCCCGAGAGCATGTCGGCGAAGCCATCCCGGCCGATGGCCACCATGACGGCGAAGCCGATGGCCGAGTCGAAGGAGTACCGTCCGCCCACCCAATCCCAGAAGCCAAGCATGTTGGCCGGGTCGATCCCGAACTTGGTGACCCCCTCCTCGTTGGTGGACACGGCCACGAAGTGCTTGGCCACCGCGTCGTCTCCCGCGCCCAACCCCTGGAGGAGCCAGGCCCGGGCTGCCGCCGCGTTGGTCAGCGTCTCCAACGTGGTGAAGGTCTTGGAGCACACCACGAAGAGCGTCTCGGCGGGATCGAGGTCGTGGATCTTGTTCCACAGGTCGACCGGGTCGATGTTCGAGACGAAGCGACACGTGATCTCGGGGTGCACGTAGTCGAGCAGCGCCTCGTAGGCCATGGCCGGACCCAGATCGGACCCGCCGATCCCGATGTTGACCACGGACCGGATCCGTCGACCGGTGTAACCCGTCCAGTCCCCCTCACGGATCCGATCGGAGAGGTCGCCCATGCGCCCCAGGACCTCGTGCACGTCGGCCACCACATCCTGGCCATCGACCACGAGGTGGGTTCCCGCCGGCATGCGCAGCGCGACATGCAGGACGGCGCGGTCCTCGGTGGTGTTGATGTGGCGTCCTGCGAACATCTCGTCCCGGTGCTCTTCCAGCTTCGACCGCCGGGCGACGTCGACCAGCCGAGCCACGGTGTCTCCGGTGGCCCGGTGCTTCGAATAGTCGAGATACAGGTCTCCGGCTTCGACGGCCATCTTGGTGGCCCGATCCGGGTCCTCCGCGAACAGCTCCCGGAGGTGTACGTCCTTGATCGCTTCGAAGTGATCGGCGAGCGAGCGCCACTCCTCGGTTCCAGTGATGTCCACTACGTCAGCCATCTGCGCCTCCTGGTCCGTGGTCCCGTTTCCCTGCACCGTACCGCTGCGCCATGTGACGTTCTGGAGGCGGCGGGTGCTCAGGAAGCGGGCTCCAGGTTCACCGGGCTCGGCTCCGGCTTCGACCTGTGCCGCCGAACCATGGTGGCCGCGGCGTCGGCATCGTTGATGGTGAGGGCGACAGCCGACCCGATCAGGGCTACACCCGCGGCCACCAGGAAGGTGGCGTGATAGGCGGCGAGGTTGGCGACGGTATGGCCGGCGACGGTATGGGTCGTGCCCACCGCAGCCAGCACCGTGGCCAGCAATGCCACCCCTGCCGCGCTTCCCAACTGCCGTTGGCTGTTGAACAGGGACGAGGCATACCCGGTCTCGGCACTGGACACGGTGGCGAACGAGGCGGCCTGGGCCGAGACGATCACCGGAGCCATGGAGAAGCCCATGGCGAACATGAGGACCCGCATCCACCACAGATTGGTGTCGAAGCCCACCTGGGTCATGAGCACCAGGGCCACTGCGATCCCCACCAGCCCCGTCGCCACCAGCCGGCGCGGGCCGAACCGGGGGTAGAGGAGGCGGCTGGCCACTTGGGCCCCGACCATGACCCCGATCGCCTCGGGGAACGTGTTGAGCCCCGAAGCCAGGGCCGACAGACCCAGGGCGATCTGGAAGAACAGGGGGACGACGAAGAGAACGCCCAGAAATCCGGCCATGGCAAAGAACAACGCCAAGCTGGTCGACCGGAACAGACGGTTCCCGAAAAGGCGAAGCTGCAAGAGGGGCTGTTTCGTCCTCAGCTCCACGGGCACCATGCACGCGATGAGGACCAGGCCCACAAAGATGCTGCCCAGGATCAAGGGGCTGTCCCACCCGCGACTGGGGCCATCGCTGATACCGAACATGAGCAGGGCGAAGCCGACCCCCGAAAGAAGAAAACCGGGAACGTCGAACGGCCCCGGGTGAGGCTGAAGGTGCTCGTCCAGGAAGATCACGCCGAAGATGAAGGCGGCCACCCCGATCGGGAGGTTGACGAAGAACACCCATCGCCACGAAAGGTCGGTGACCAACAGACCCCCCAATACCGGTCCGAGGGCCGGGGCCAAGGCGGTGGGGACGGTCAGGATGCTCGAGGCGCGCACCCGCTCCTCGGGGGGAAAGGTGCGGAACAACATGGCCATGCCCACCGGGGTGAGCATGCCGCCGCCCACCCCCTGGATCACCCGGAAGCCCACCAACTCGGGCAGGCTCTGGGCCAGGCCACACAAAACGGAGGCGCCTGTGAAAACGGCGATGGCGAAGAGGAGCATCCGTTTGGACCCAAAGCGGTCACCCAGCCACCCTGCGGCGGGAATGAACACGGCCAGACTGACCAGGTAGCCCACGGCCACGGAGTCCAGTGCCGCCGTCGTCTCGTGGAACTGGCGCCCGATGGCGGGCAGGGCCACGTTGACGATGGTGATGTCCATGATGTTCATAAACATGGCCGCGACGAAGACGACGCTGACGCTCACCTTGGGGTTGATGTGTATACGGGGCAATAGCTTCGTTTCCTCGGCGAAGGCGGCACGACACAACGCGGTACACCGTGTCTACCGGGAGAACACCCAGCTTCGCCAGGGGATTCCTGAAAGAGATCGGACGCGAGATACCGCAGCCGAATGACTTCACGCGTCTACGAAGCTCAGCCGGACCTGGCGGCGGGGGTTGTCGGCGTTGGTGTCGACCAGGACCACGCTCTGCCAGGTGCCGAGGAGCGGGCGGCCCTCGAGTACGGGGACGGTCAACGAGGGGCTGACGAACACCGGCAGTACATGGTCCGCCCCATGGCCGACCGCCCCGTGGCGATGGACATAGCCATCCTGGCGAGGAAGGAGACGGGCCAGCACGATCTCGAGATCGGCCTCCGATCCCGACCCGACCTCCATGAGAGCGACGCCCGCTGTGGCGTGGGGGGCGAAGACGTTGACCAACCCGTCGCCATGGTCCCGGCAGAACCGGCGAACGTCATCAGTCAGGTGGGTGACCGTCCGGCCGGTGGTGTCGATCGAGAGCAGGAGGGAGTCCATTTCACTATGTTCGCGCCGGGCGTTACCACTCGGTCTCGCAGCGTAGGGAGGGAATCGCGAGATAACCGAGGATTCACTCTCCGGTGACGCGACGGTGGCCTGCCGTTCACCGCCGTTCCATACCGTCTTCAGTAATGAGCATGTCGGGTCAGACCTCGTTGGTCGCTGCTCCCTCCTGGGGGTTCGTCGTCGGTCCTCGGACCGATCCCGTTCGCGATTGCTCCCGACCTGAATCTCCCCGCCCTCTCACGGCGACTTCCCATCCCGAGGATCGCCGGCCGGCCCATCCCGGTCCGGTGGGCGATCCTCGGGTCGCCGTCGTGTCCACCCCCGGGTCGTGAGCGTGGCTCTGCGCTCATCTGAGCCGGTCACCCCTGTTCCCGATAGCGGGATCCGGATTCTGGTCATCGATGGTGACGCCTCCAGCCGGGAGATGCTGGCCGCCGGCCTCGAGGCCGAGGGATTCGAAGTGGTGTTGGCCCATGACGGTCACGAGGGCATCCGTCTTCTCACCGCGACCAGACCGTCACTCGTGCTGCTCGACATGTTCCTGCCCGACCAATCGGGCATGGCCGTGTTCCGAAGGATCGAAGCCGTGTCCACCCTTCCCGTGATCATGGTGGCGGCCAAAGACGACGAGATCGATGCCGTCCTCTCACTGGAGGCCGGGGCGGCCGATCACGTGACCAAGCCGTTCCGGCTCCGGGAGCTCACCGCCCGGGTTCGGGCAGTCCTCCGACGGGTGGAAACCCCGTCGGCGACCGGGATATCGGACAATCTGTTCGAGTCCGGCCCGGTCAAGATCGACACCTCGATGCGCGAAGTCACCGTCAGGGGCGTTCAGGTGGAATTGTCCCGGAAAGAGCTCGACCTCTTGGTACTGCTGGTGTCGGAGGCCGGACATGTCGTCACCCGGACCCAGTGCATGGACCACCTGTGGCGTGACCGGCGGTTGGCCGACAGTCGGACGCTCGACACCCACATCAAGCGGGTGCGCAAGAAGATCGAGCTCGATCCGGCGCATCCCGAGCACAT
>DASXMT010000093.1:0-9355 GCA_036495505.1 Acidimicrobiales bacterium
CCACGGGCACTTCCAAACCGACGTCGACAGGGTCGTCGTCCGGTGGCCGGACGGCATCCACATCTCGAAGCAGGGTGCCGAATGGCTGCAACCCCGCGTCCTCCCGACCATCGCCCAGCTCGGCCTGGACGCCCGTGCGACGATGCAGCAGCGTTCAACCCAGACGCCTGATTCCGGGAAGGGCAGAGCAAAAGCGGCGGTGAAGGCCACATGAGGGCCTGCGTCGCTCCTCCACCACGTCGACGGCGAAGGTCAACTGCCAACGGTCGGGAGCGTCGCCCGCGAAAGAGAACGTCGGGAGCTCGGAGCATCGCTGACAGCACTCCAGGAACCAGCGGACAGGCTCACGGCGATGGCCGGGCGCCCTGGCGGAGTGCTCACCATGGATCGCGTCGTACGAGGGAAGGACGTACGCGAAGGTGACCGAACACAGAGGCACCAGGACAATACGTCCCGTCCGGGGCGGCCCGGATAATGGCTGACCCTCACAGCCAGATGTGGCATCTATCCGTGCGATGATTCTGCACAGGGAGTCGAGTGGCGCGGGCCGTGGGTTGGCCACATGGGAGCGCACAAAAGGAAGGGGTGACGGTGCAAAGGACTAAGCGATCCCTTGCTGCTGTGGTGATGATCGTTGTTGGACTTGGTGGGGGGATGAGCGGCGGAGCGGCGTCGGCAGCGCCCAGCGACCAACCGGCTTCTACGACGAGCGAAGGCAAACTTCCACCCGTGACGAGTACCGGACGGTTCGCCTCGTGTCTGGGCGACGGGTACCTGGAGAGGGGTACCAATCAGACCGTTCCACGCCTCAACGTGGCAGCCGACTCGACCGTCTCCGTGGGTCCTTTCGTCGCGTGGGGTACCGATGCCAACGCCTTCGGCTCGCGGGCGGTGACATCAATGACCTACTTGGTCAACAATTTCGACACTTCCAGAGATCAAAGGTGGAAAGTGACCTGGTACTGCACGACCGACAAGAGCAAGGCATGGCTCGTCTTCGGGTGATTCGCAGGTCGTATCCAGTGCTGTCATCATGCGGCGTCCTGGATTAGGCGCGTCCGGGATGAGGCGAGGCTTAGAGCTTTCGCGCGACCGAACATCCGATTGAGGAGATCAGCGGTCGTCAGAATTTCATCAAACTGCGTTCGATCCAGAACTCTCATGTTCGGGCGGATTGCAGAAAGCTTCGCCAAGACGCATCTTGCCGGAGCTGGGCAGCACGGGGGGAAGCTACGTCTGGAGGGCGCGCCGAAATAGACCGCATTCGGGCCGCAAGAATTTCCTGGCCGTGGTGGACGAGGTTGGTTTACAGCGCGGCGAAGGCCGTCTTCGTCTCCCAGCCCGCACTCTCGTTGGCCATCAAGGAGCTTGCGCGGTGGCGTGCGCCGATCTACGACACCCGCCCGTCACCAGGGGTATCTGCCGCCGCCAGCTCAGCCAGCTCCGCCAGCTCGGCCACCATCCCCCGGGCGACCGTGCCCGGGTCGGGCACCGCGTCGGCGCAGGCGTTGAGGCCGACCATGAGGACGTCGCCGTAGCTCATGGCGGTGATGCTGAGACCAAACCCGGAGTTCGGTGGCCCCTGCAGGTAGACGCCCTCGACCGAGGCGGAGCCGAACGCCCACGGGGTGCCCTGGGCGCGGACCAGCGAGACGTTGACATTGATGTCGGCAACCTCCCGCTTCTCCTGTCGGGAGCCCATATGCCTGCGGATGTACCATTCGCTGACGTACGGTGGAATCTGGTCGAGCCACTCGCAGAGCTTCTCGCCCCCGAAGGCCTCCATCGACTGCCGGGCGGCGTTGCTGGCCACCGCGACCGCCTGCAGCCGTTCCCAGGGATCCTCGATGTCAGTAGCTAGGCTCGTCACGAAGTTGATGAAGTGGTTCCCGAACTCCCGGATCAATCCGGGCGGGTCGAACGCCATTGGCACCCCCGAGATCAGGGGCTTGTCGGGCAGCTCCCCCCGATCGAGGAGGTGGCGGCGGAGACCGCCCGCCACCACGGCCAGTACGACCTGGTTGATGGTCACATCGGCCGCCCGCTTGACCAGTTGGATGTCCCCGAGGGGAAGGTCGAGATTGGCGTGGGCCCGTCGAAGGGAGAATGCGTCGTTGAGACTGCACGTGGGAGTGTCCCGGCGCGGGACGACCACGGGCACGGTGGATCGGCGTCGGAACACTTGCTGGGCGCGGTAACCACGCCAGGTCCTGACCATCAGGGACGGAACCCGGCGCCGGATCCGGGCCTCGTCACGCAGAGCGTCGCCGATCAGCTGCCTACGGGTGGGGATCGGCACCCCCTGCCACGGTACGGCTGGGCGTACCACCTGGTGGTGCGGGCCTGAGAGGATCCGGCTCAGGGCCAGGATGGTCGGGGCCCCGTCCATCAGGGCGTGGTGGAATCGGATGACCAGTCCCTGGCGCCCGTCGCATAGCCCGTCCACCAGGGTCACATGCCACAGGGGCCGGCTTCGGTCGAGGCACTGGCCGGCCAGATCATCGCAGATCCGTGCGAACCCCTGATCCCCGAGGCGGGAGTCGACGGTCATATGGTCGAGGTGGTCGTCGATGGCGAACGCCGGATCGTTGATGGCCATGTGGTGGCTGAGGCCGAACGGGACACGGAGGATGCGCCACCGGAAGGAGGGCAGTTCACCGAGGCGGTGCGCCATGTGCTCCGAGAGCTGCCCGAGGGTGATCGGACGGGGCTCACCATCGGAGCCGACCATTGGTCGCAGTACAACCACGAACTGGGAGGTCATCGGCTGGGTCGGCAGCTCCAGGGAGAGAAAGCCCGAGTCCTCACCGTTGAGCCGACGCATGCCGGGGCGCCGCCTTCTTTGGGGTTCGATGGTCGGGTGGCTAGGTGCGCCACCTTCTCGATCGACAGCCTCCGGGTACGCGTCCGTCCCCCCGGCGATCGGGACGGCGGAGGACTCGCTCACCATGGCGTTGCACTCGCCCGGTTGCGGTCGTTGTCCGGTGCGTAGGGGTACGGCCGAAACGCGGCTCCGCCGGCTTCAAGGCCGACGCGTAGTCCGTCGGTCCCCAGCGCCCGAACCCGATGGCCGCAAATGACGGTCCGGCGGACCGCGGATTCGACGACTTCCACGCCGCCACCGCTGTCCCACGCCACTAGTAGCACTTTCAGGGACACCTCGCGAATCTCGAATCGAACGGTATCAGCTGGCCAGCGGCACTCCTGTGACGATACCTCGGTGACCACCGCCGCCACCAGGCCGGCCACCGCCAGGTCGTGAGCCACGGTGATGGCGTTGACCATGGCAGTGGCCGAGGACAAACCGTGGCTGATGATCCGTCGCCAGGTGCGGAGCCGTCTAGGTCAGTGACTCCATGTCATCCCTCGTAGCTAGCACCGATCGGTGAATAGTTACCCTGCAAATGCAAGTAATAGCCGGGTGGCGTCACGTTAGGGTGCGATAGCGCCGGACGGCAAGCGGAACGAACACCGCCAACATTCCCACCGCCCACAACAACGACTGAACCACCCAGGTGGCCGTCGGACCCCCGATCATCAGGGCCCGGCAGGCGGTAGCGGTGACGCTCACCGGCTGATAGGTGGCGAACCCCTGCAGCCAGCCCGGCATGAACTGCACCGGGACGAACGCCGAGGACGCGAAGATCAGTGGAAAGAGGAGCGGAAACGACATGATCTGGGCCGCCTCGCTACTGGGGGCGGAAAGCCCGATCACCGCGAAACCCCACGACAGGGCGTAGGCGAAGAGCAGGATGAGTCCGATGCCGGCCAGGAAGGCAAGGACTCCGGTGCTCGGCCGGAACCCAACCAGAAAGCCCGTGCCGGTCATGATGATCACCACCATGACGTTTCGGCAGAGGTCGGCGGTGGTACGACCGGTCAACACCGCCGATCGGGCCATGGGGAGCGCCCGGAACCGCTCCACCAGCCCCTTCTGCAGGTCCTCGGCCAGGCCGATGCTGGTGCTGACGGCGCCGAAGGCCACGGTCTGGACGAAGATCCCCGGCATCAGGTAGTTGACGTAGCTGACCCCTTCCGGGGGGTGGATGGCACCCCCGAACACGTACCGGAACAGCAGTACGAACATGATCGGCTGCACCGTCGAGAAGAACAGCGCCACAGGGATCCGGGTGTAGTTGATCAGGTTGCGTTTGGTGATCGTCCAGGTATCGGCGACCGCCCATCGGAAGCGGCCGAACAACCCGGTCGCGAGCGGTGCCCCCGACACGGTGGGGACCGAGATGGTGCTGGTCATCGGAGACCTTCGGCTTCGGCTGCAGTGGCAAGCCCTCCGTCCGGTTGGTGGAAGTCGCCGACCTCGCCCTCCTCGGCCCGGCGACGGGTGAGCGCCAGAAAGACGTCATCGAGGCTTGGCTCCCAGAGGACCGCGGTGGTCTCGCCTGAGCCGTTGGGTCCGAGCAGACCGAAGACCGTTCCGTGCTCGACCGCCAGGCTCACGCCGTCGAGGGCGCGCACTTGCCGCTTGCCCTTGAAGGTCTTCTGCAGGTTGTCGCTCTCGATGGCGTAGGTTATGGCGCAGTCCCGTCTGGGTGATGGGCTCGTGGATGGACCGTCTGCCGTGATCGGGTGGTGTCCCGTCAGAAACCCGGGTGCCGTCGGGCCGGGGTATTGATCCGGCATCTTAGCCTGGGGCCGCTTTGCCCGACCCGGACCCCGGCGGTTGAGCAACCTCGTCTCATAGCCACCCTCGATACGAAGCGATCGAACTTTGCATCCCCCAGGTACAGGCAACGGCTGGTGGTTCAAGGGGCATGTGAGGTCGAAGACATTGGAGCCGTCGACGAAGTGTCGTCCCTAGGTTCCAGATCATCGTCGAACTCATCGAGCAACAACGCTTCAATCGTTCTGACGGCCGTGGTCACGCCGTCTTCGTCCCGGAGCAGCGCTCCGAGCTCGGCCGCCCGCCTCCTCATCGGTTCGTCGCTCCGGAGGCGGCACATCGCCACTATGAGCTGGTCCACCGTGACTTTCTTTGCCGGTAATGGCTTCAGGCCGACGCCCAGCTCGGCGATCCGCCGACCCCAGTAGGGCTGATCAGCGAAGACCGGCAGCGCCACTGACGGTACCCCTGCCCTAAGCGCGGCGGCGGTGGAACCGCCCCCACCATGGTGGATGATCCCGGACATGAGGGGGAAGACGATCTCGTGGGGGACCTCCCCGGCCTCGATCACATGCGGTGGGAGATTGTCGGTGTCGAGACCACCCATCCCATCCCAGCCCGAGCCGAGAACGAGACGCACCCCGGCACTTCGGGCCGCTTCGATCATCGTCGGACCGAGCTCAGGGGGATAGCTACCCGCATCACCCACCGAGGCGAAGATCGGCGGCGGCCCGTCGGCGAGGAAGGCGCGCAACTTCGTCGGCATGACCCAGTCCTTGGTGGGAGGCAATATCCAGTAGCCGGTCTGGACCACCTGGCCCTGCCACTCCGGAGGGAGCTCCCTGACGAGCTGGCTCACGGCGGAGAGCCGCATGGTTGGCGCGGCGACCTTTTCGACCGCAGAAGCGCGGTGCGGTAGGACCGAAAGACCGAGCACGTCTCGACGCCAACGATTGACACGGGACCGCCAGAGGGAAGCGTAGAGCTGAAGAACGACCGCGTGGCCGAATCGGATGTACCGCGCTCGCCACGAGAGAGGCAACCATCGCGGCGGCCAAGGGAACGGCTCGGGAACGGGAATCGTGGACGATACCCAATTCTCCGGGTTCAGTCCGCATGCGACCCCGGGGACACCGAGCGCCTCAGCGACGTGCCGACCGACGTTCCCGAATAGATCCCACCATAGAACGAGGTCTGCCCCCTTGGCGGCGGCGGGAAGAACGCTCAAAATCTCATCCAAGTGGGAATGCAAGCTGTCTATGAGTTCGCGGACCTCACGGACGGGACGCCGCCTGACGGTCTCGACCAGGTCGGAATCGAGCCCGGACGCCTCTGCCTCGTGGTGCGACCGCGTGACCTCGACATGGGTGATGCCTCGTCCGCCCACGAGCTTCTCGAAACCCATCGGGGTGGCGAGAACCACCTCGTGTCCGGCTTTCACCAGACTGCTACCGAGTGCGACGAAGGATTGCACGTCCCCACGACTTCCTATGGCCAGCAAAAAAATTCTTGCCACAGTGGCATACTCCCGCTTCTCGTTTTAACAACCCCGAAACCATCTTGTGGGGCACGGCGATGCTCCAGCCGTAACGATGCCGCCTCGGGTGGAGTTCAAGACGTGGTGGTCCTCGTTGCTCAACCTGCCTCGAGTACGTGGATGCCGATGAACGCCGCATCGGCGCGGCCGGCCTCCGTCCCGATCATGCCACCGGTATTGGCCGCCACCGCCAATCGGGCCCCTTCCACCTGCCGGGGGCCGGCCGCGTTCCGGAGCTGGGCGGTGAGCTCCACCACCTGGGCGATACCGGTGGCCCCCAGGGGATGGCCCCGGGAGACCAGGCCGCCGCTGGTGTTGACGGTGACCCCCTTGCCGCCGATAGAGGTCTCCCCGACCAGTGTGGCCGGCCCGGCGTCCCCTGGCTTGTAGAAGCCCAGGGACTCGAGGGCGTAGAGCTCCTCGGGACTGGTGGCGTCGTGCAGCTCTACCACGTCCACGTCGGCGGGGTCGATGCCGGCGTCGTCCCACGCCGCCGCCCCGGCCTCGGTCATGCGCTCGTGGTAGTCGAGGTCCCCGTTACCCGAACGGATGGTGCTGGACCGAATGCGGAGGCCTCCCGACCGTGCCGTGGCCGACAGGACGACGGCGGCGGCGCCGTCGGTGAACGATGAGCACATCATCCGGGTGAGGGGCCACACGATGGGCGCCGACGCCAGTACCTCCTCCACGGTGACCTCGGACTGGAACTGAGCATTGTGGTTGAGGGCCCCGTACTTCCGGGCCTTGACCGCTGCGGCGGCGAACTGCTCTACGGTGGCGCCCCTCTCCTCCATCAGGTCGGCGGCCCAGGCGGCGTTCAGGGCCATCAGGACCGAGCCCGACGGATTCATGCGCTCCTGGTGCATCTGGATGCGGTCGGCCTGAGGCACACCGTCCTCGATTCCGGCCAGGGTCTCGCCCCGGTCGCCGGTCCACATCTTCTCGACCCCGACGGCCAGCACCGTCCGGGTGCCGCCCAGGGTGGCCAGGTTGGCCAGGTGCAAGGCGGACGATCCTCCGGCACACGAGTTGTCGACGTTGATGACCCCGGCGTTGCGCAGGCCCGCCTGCTTCAGGAATGTCTGCCCCCGGATGCACCCCTGGTCGAGCAGCCGGCCGGCGGTGGCGTTGCTGAAGACCACCAGGTTGACCTGGGCCGGGTCGATCGAGGCGTCGGCCAGGGCGTCGGCCACCACCTGGTGGGCCATGTCGACCGCAGTCCGGTCCTTCATGTTCATGGAGGTGATGCCCGTACCCACGATGTGTGTGCTTGTGTCCACGGTGACCCTCTTATCCTTTGGGCCCTCGGCTGGATACGCCAGCAGGGCAGCGACCAGACGCTCGAAGTGTTCTATGGTATCGGCGGCGGTGATGTACGCAACCACGTTCTCGGCGTGGGCGGCACGGAGCGACGAGACGACGTGGGCGGCGGCGCGGTGGACCAGGTGTCGGTCGAAGGCCCGGGCGGGGATGCCGTAGAGCGAGGACGTCCACCCGGTGCCACCTCAGCGGTGCGGCTTCGATGCCGAGGGTCTGCGCAATGGTGTGTTGGACAACAACCCATCAATAGCGGCGACCCCCGATGCCACGCCGTCTTCGAGATGCAACTGTGCGCCGAGTTCGGCGGCACGCCGGTTCATTGGTTCATCGTTCACCATCTGGCACATCGCAACGGTGAGTTGGTCGAGGGTGACGTTTTTGGCCGCGTGCGGATCGGGGCCAACGCCCAGTGCCGCGATCTGCCGGCCCCAGTAGGTCTGACCGGCAATGACCGGCAGCGCCATCGACGGTATGCCAGCCCGAAGGGCCGCGGCCACGGATCCACCTCCGCCGTGGTGGACGACCCCGGACATCAACGGGAAAACGCTTTCGTGGGGGACATCACCGACCGCGATCACAGTCGGAGGTAGCGCGTCAGCCTCGATTCCGCCTCGACCGTCCCAACCCGTTCCGAGCACTAGCCGCACCCCAGACAGTCTGGCTGCCTCAATCACCATCTTTCCGAGCCGGGGCGGAAAGCTCACCGCCGTGCCCATCGACGCAAAAATCGGAGGCGGACCATCGTCGAGGAAGGTGCGAAGCGCGTGCGGCATGGTCCACTCGTCGACAGCAGGAAGTATCCAGTAGCCGGTGGGCACCACTGTTCCTCGCCACTCTGGAGGCAGATCCCGCACTAGAGGGCTTACCGCCGAGAGCCGGAGAGCGGGAGTAGCCACCTGCTCGGCAACCCAGCCGCGGTGTGGGAGCGCAGGGAGACCAAGGACGTCTGTCCGCCATCGGTTCACCCGGGTGCGGTACCACGAAGCAGTCCACTGCCAAAAGACAACGTGGCCGAACCGGATGTACTCGGCTTGCCATGACGGTGGCAGCCACAATGGTGGCCACGGGAGGGTCGGTGGAGGCACCGGAATGGTGGAGGACATCCAGTTTTCGGGATTGAGCCCCGCGGCCACCCCGGGAACACCCAGCGATTGGGCCAGATGGCGGCCGATGTTGCCGGTCGGTTCCCACCAGGCCACAAGATCAGCGCCTGCACCCGCTTCGGTGATCGCAGCCATTACCCCGTCCATCAGCTCCATCCAGCCGGTCATCAGCTGACGACGGACCCGTATCGGATGCTGCTTGGTGAGCGCCTCCAGGTCGAAGTCGGGCGTGTCGTATGTGGAGTGGCAGGCGGCCATAACGTCGGCCGGGGTGAGGCTGGGACTGACCTCCACGTGGGCCAGATTGCCGCCGCCGACCAGGCCCTGGAATCCGGAGGGGGTAGCAAGCACGACCTCGTGTCCAGCGTCGCGCAGGCCCATCGCCAGAGCGGCGAACGGTTGCACGTCGCCGCGGCTGCCGAGAGCCAACAGGAAGAGCTTCGCCACCCACGCATACTGTCGTCGGTGATCGCGCCGGCGCAAGCGGGTGCGAAGTGCACGTTGGCGGGTGGAGGCGACTCAGTCGATCGAAGGTGGGGAAACAAAACGGAAACAAAACGGAAGCTAAAGTCTGACCTTTCGAGCGCTCGGACCTCCTTGACATGACTCGCCAATGCACTATAAATATAGAAACGGCTGGGCTCCTTTCTGCCACCTGTCTTTTTGTGACCTGGTGGACTGGTCGTAAATCACTCTCCCGGAGGCGGGCGCCTCGACGCGGAGCGGACGCATCGGAAGGCACGTCGGAACAGCGACAGATTGGCTCCACAATGG
>DASXMT010000094.1:0-1614 GCA_036495505.1 Acidimicrobiales bacterium
ATCCTCCGGGGTGCTCTCCACCAGCGGCCTCCTGGCCGCCACGCCGGCATTGTTGCAGAGCACATGGACGGGTCCGAACCGCTCGTACACGGCGTCACGCAACACGGTCATGGAGGTCGGGTCGGCCACGTCGACGTGGGCGGCCAACACCTCGGCCCCGCGGGCCTCGAGGCGTTCCGCGGCCCCGCGGGCAGCCCCGCCGTCACGGTCGGCCACCACAACTCGCATGCCCTCGGCGGCAAAGGCGTCGGCCATGGCCAACCCGATCCCGCTGGCGCCACCGGTCACCACCGCGCACCCTCCGGCGAAGTGCTCCACGTCAGCAGGCACCGCAGCGCGGGCCCGCGTGCGGCTGGGCATCGCCGGTCGTTCCGATAGCCTGCCCGTGTCCGGGCCGGCACCGGGGCCACCGCGGAGACGAGGAAGGGTGGCCATGGGCACCATCGAGAGCGGCGGGGGATTCGTCCACCACACGGCGGCTCCGGACGAGGGCAATCCTGCCGGAACCCACCTCACCAACCTCGGCGTGGCCAAGGTCCTCTTCGAAGCCCGGAATGCCCTGTTCTTGAGCCTGGACATCGAGGGGGGCATCTGGAACCAGCCGGTCACCCCGCTTATCCGGGAGCTGCTCATCCGCTACGAGTCCGAGGTCCTGCCCGGAGTACCGCTGGCGTGCCCCATCGTCGTCGTGTCGCGGTCGCGACGGGCCTTCGTGATGGAGGAGTCGGTCACCGACATCTCCGACCCCGGTGCCCCGCGACTGATCGCCACCTGCCGCGGGGTTCACGTGGCCGTGGCGTCGGCCAGAGGAGTGTCGGTCGACGTGCCCGACGCCCTCATCCACGCCATCGAGGTGCGCCAGGGTGTGGCCATCCCCCGTGTGGACGGCCAGGAGGCCGGTCCTGGCTGACGCGTCACACGGTGTCGGCCGGTCCGGCGACGGAGCGCGACCGACGCGGTGGTCGGGGAGCCGGGGGGCCGAGGGCATCGGCAATACGATACTGATCCACGGGTGTGCCGGTACGGTACCCCTACCGATATCGAAGACGACGAGGGAGAGCCCATGCCCACCGACGACAGCCCGGTTCCCGACTATGGACAGCTCTTGCGCCTCGACGGCCGGGCCTTCGTCGTCGGCGGGGCCGGGTTCGGCATGGGGCGGCAGGTGGCACACGCCCTCTCGTCCCAGGGCGCCTCTGTGCTCTGTATCGACCTCATCGAAGAGCGTGCCAACGCGGTGGCCGACGAGATCGGCGGTGTGGCCTGTGTGGCCGATTTGCGCCTGCTCGCCGACGTGGAGCGCTCCATCGACACGGCCGAGCGTCAGTTCGGACACCTCGATGGCGTGGTGGACATCGTCGGCGGCGCTCGATGGAGCAGCATCGTCAACATGACCGAGGGCGATTGGGATGGGACCTTCGACGAGAACCTCCGCCATGTCTCCCTGATGATCAAGTTCGGAGCGTCCGCCCTCAAGCGCGCCGTGGGCGGCAGCTTTGCCTTCGTGAGCTCCATGAGCGGGACGACCACCTCGCCCTTCCACGGCGCCTACGGTGCTGCCAAGGCCGGCATCGTCTCCCTGGTGAGATCGGCCGCCGCCGAGCTGCGCCGGGA
>DASXMT010000095.1:0-3821 GCA_036495505.1 Acidimicrobiales bacterium
CATCGCCCTCTGGGTGGTGATCGTCTACGTGCCCCTGGCCCATTGGGTGTTCAGCCCTGAGGGTTGGTTGGCCCAACGGGGAGTGCTCGATTTCGCCGGAGGGACGGTGGTGGAGATCAACTCGGGATTCTCCACCCTCGCCGTCGTGCTCGTGCTGGGCCGACGACAGGGCTGGCCCAGCGAAGGCATGGCTCCCCATTCAGTTCCCATCAGCCTGCTCGGGGCCGGGATCCTCTGGTTCGGCTGGTTCGGGTTCAATGCCGGATCGGCGCTGGCGGCGAACAACGTGGCCGTACATGCCTTCGTCAACACCCAGCTCGCCGCGGCGGCCGGCCTGCTCGCTTGGATCATCTTCGAACGCGCCACCGAGAAGTACCCCACGACGCTGGGGGCAGTTTCTGGGGCAGTGGCCGGCATGGTGGCGATCACACCCGCGGCCGGGTTCGTGGCACCGATGGCCGCATTGCTCATCGGTGCAGTGGCCGGGTGTATCTGCGCTCTGGCCGTTCGAGTCAAGTTCAAGTTCCGCTACGACGATTCGCTCGACGTGCTCGGCGTCCACGGTGTCGGCGGGTTGATCGGCATGATCCTGCTGGGTTGCTTCGCCACTAAGTCGGTCAATCCGGCCGGAGCGAACGGGCTCTTCACCGGAGGCGGGTTCCATTTCTTCGCCGTCGAGCTGTTGGCCGCCGGAGTAGCCGTCGTCTTCTGCTTCGGCGCCACCTGGCTGATCGCCAAGGCTGTAGACCTGACCATCGGGCTCCGGGTGTCGCCCGAGCACGAGTTCCAGGGTCTCGACTTGGCCCAGCACGCCGAAAGTGCGTATTCGATGGGAGGCACGGGCCGCATCGGCAGCTGACGCCATGCCCCGCTATTCGATGAGGGCCTGCAGTGCCGACAGCACCCCGGTGACCTCTCCTTTGATCCGGGATTCGCCCAGCGAGGAGCCTACGAAACGGAAGGCCATCTGGGATGCCTCGTCACCAGGCCGGGCGTCACCCTTGGTTGCGAAGGTCACGTGATCGATGACGAGCGAGCCGGGGTGGACGTCCCACCACTCGTTTCCAAACAGAACCTTCGTCACCTTCGTGAGATCGACGTCGATCACGCCTGGTCCTCCAAGTTCGCTTGCATGTCGGATTACGGTAATCGCTGCCGATCGAACCGGGGGGTACCACCGAGACCGACTGCCGTGCCCACCGTGCCATCCGCCGATCCCCGGGCCCCATTGCCTAAGATCCAAGCCCACGTGGAGCTGGGCGATCGGGGACTGCGGGTGATGCACCAATGAGCGACTACTCCCAAGGCGCCGGATGGTGGCAGGCCTCCGACCGCAAGTGGTACCCGCCGGAACAGCACCCCGACTACGAGAGCTTGCCGCCCCCGCCTCCCAAGCAGGGTGGACCGCCACCGGACGACCCCTACGGTCGGACCCAGGCCATGCCGCCGGTTGGAGGGCAGCCCCGCCCGCCGGCCGACGAGCCCACCCGAGCGGTGACCGGCCCAGGCGAGGCCACCACCGTCGTTCCGGCTGCCGCGGCAGGAGCGGCGGCCGGCGCGTACCAACCCCCGGGCCAGCATCCGCCGGGAGGAGACAACGACGACGAGGGCGAAAAGAAGCGGAATTGGTGGCCATGGCTGATCGCCGCACTGGCCGTCATCCTGATCGTGTTGATCATCGTGCTCATCACGACCGGATCCAACTCCAAGAGCCCTACCACGACCACCACAACCAGCTCGTCCACCACGACGACCACACGACCGCACACCACGACGACCGCTCCACCGGCCACGACGACCACCGTCCCGCACACCACGACCACGGCGCCCCCAACCACGACGACGACGGTCCCGCCCACGACGACGACCACGACGGTCCCGCCCACGACCACGACCACCCCATAGCTGGCAGGCAGGATCGGCAATACGACAAGTGGGTGGGGGTCGGGTTCGCCTAGGAAGCGCCTTCCCCTGAGTTCGTCCGCAATAGGTCAGGAGCTGCGGCCCGTGCCAGCCGCGAGCACGCCGCGCCACGACTGCCAGGACATCACGGAGAGGACCGACGCCGCCGACATGACCGAGCCGATGCTCAAGAAGCTACCGACAGAGAGCACCGACCCGGCTGAACCGATGGAGCCGATGGACAGGACCGAACCTACCGAGTTGATCGACAGGATCGACCCCTTGGAGTTGATCGAGAGCAGTGAGCCCTCCGATCGGAGCGAAAGGGTTGAAGAGCCTCTGGCATCGGGCACACCACCATCATGTCGGATCCGATCGCGGCGCGCCGCGGATGACGACAAGGTTCAGCTGTCGGTGGGGGCCCGCCTGGCAAAGTGAACCAGGGCGGGGGCGGGATAGGCGTCCCGGCCCGGCTGCCAGCCCAGAGCCAGCTTCTGTTCGGCGATGCCGCCCTCTGCCCAGATGTGGCAGGAGTTGCGTATGGCGACCGGGCTCGTTCCCGTGTCGCCATCGCCCCGTGCCGGTTGTCCGTCGAACCTCGACCGGGCCATGCACGAAGTCGCCGCTTGGATAACTACGGGCCCGAGGGAACGGGCCAGGTGCTCCAGATGGGTACAACCGGAAACGCCACCGAACCGTTCTTGCACCGCACGCGTGTAGCCGCGAGCGACGCTGAGTCCCACCATGCCCCGAAAGGCCTCGACGATGTCGGGGCACTCGGCGTGGGGAAAGGTGTGCATCACCGCTTCGGCATCGGTAATGGTGAAGTCGGTCATCCGAACCGTCACCCGCAGTTCCATGTCGTGAACGCGACCAACGTCCGGAGCTTGCGCCCACGGCCGAGAGTCCTGAAGCCTCCCGACGATGGTCAGCGCGCCATCATCCTCGAACGCTTCCCACTCGATCGAGCGACGGTGCACCGGTACCGCGGTACTCGACACAGGTGCGATGCTCATGCGGGCTTCGTCAGGTCGACCACCTCGTAGGCCCACAGCTCACTGCTCATCGATACCGGGGCAGCCTCACCACTGTCACCACCAGAACCATGTCCGCCATGAGGGTTCACGGAACCCTCCGACGAACCGCGGTGTCCGTGTCCGAACGCGGGTGACGCCACCCACGCCTCGAATGCGGCGTCGTCTCGCCAGCGTGTCACCACCAACCAGGTCTCTCGGTCATCGGCGGGGCGCATCAGCTCGAACCCCTCGAAGCCGTCGGCGCCGTCGACGGCACCGGCCCGGTTGGCAAAGCGCCGAGCCAACTCGTCTCCCGAGTCGGAAGGGACGGTAATGGCGTTGATCTTGATCACGGTCATGCCCCGATCATTGCCGCGCAAATGGGGTCTTCCAAATCAGGCCGAGCGGGCCCGATCAGGGTGGTTGGATCTCACACCACCGTAATTACGCTGGTGTGGTACCGTGAGGTCGTCAGGTTGACCTTCTACTTTCGGTTGATGGTCAACCTCTCGTCGAGGTGGAGGAGGAGGGTTGATGACGGCACGCACCATCAGCGATGTCCCCGAAGACGGGTTCCGCGGGCCCCAAGTGTGCTCGCTCGTCGGGATCACGTATCGCCAGTTGGATTACTGGGCGCGCACTTCGCTGGTTGTGCCGTCGATCCGCAGCGCCGCCGGATCCGGCAGTCAACGGCTGTACTCCTTCAAAGACATCCTGGTGCTCAAGATCGTCAAGCGTCTGCTCGACACTGGGATCTCGTTGCACAACATCCGGGTCGCGGTTGATCACCTGCGTCAGCGCGGTGTACAGGACCTGGCCAACATCACGCTGTTCTCCGACGGCACCACGGTTTACGAGTGCACCTCGGCCGAAGAAGTCGTCGACCTGTTGCAGGGCGGACAG
>DASXMT010000096.1:0-18370 GCA_036495505.1 Acidimicrobiales bacterium
CAGACATCGCCTCGGTCACCCACGTGGGCAGAACCGTTCGGGCCCCCCTCCGGCGAGCGCTGATCGAACGGGACCAGACCTGTGTCATCCCCGGCTGTGACGTGACAGAGGGCCTCCAGATCGACCACCGGATCATCCCCGTGGTCGAGAACGGCGAGACCGCCCTTTGGAACCTCGCTCGCTTGTGTCGCCATCACCACCACCTGCGCCATCACGGGGGATTCCGGCTCGAAGGGGGCCCGGGCGACTGGCAGTGGCTGCCACCCGAGAAGCCACCGCCACAGCACCTCGGCCAACCAGACGATGGCGACGACGACCGGCTCTTCAAACTGGAGTGAGCAGGCAAGGCCGAAGGCCGCCGCCGGACCGAACCCCCCTCGTGAACAGCGCGCATCGCCCCGCACGCCAAGACCTGATCGGCGACGGGCCGCCGAGCAGATGGGGCTTAGAACTGCCGGATGGGGATCAGGACTGAACCGTGTGCACGTCGCTGATCCCGGGCGCGCCACGGAGCCGGCTGAGAACATCGTCCGGCGCCAACCGATCCGTAGTCAGCACCATTAGCGCAGTGTGACCGGTGGCCGAAGGACCGACGGCCATCGATGAGATGGATACATCGGCCTCGCCGATGATGGTGCCCACGACGCCGATCATGCCGGCTCGATCGTCATTCCGGACGACCAGCATGTTGGGAGCGGGAGGGACCTCAACGGTGTGATCGTCGACCATGACCAGGCGCGGATCCGTTCGGGGTCCTGTCAACGTGCCGGCAACGGAGTGGTCGCTGCTGCGCAGCGTGATGAGGTTCACGTAGTCCTGTGCCGTGACCGTCGAGGTCTCCCTGATCACCAAGCCACGCTCGGCGGCCAGCTGGGGCGCGTTGACGTAGGACACAGGCTCCTCGGTCCCGGCGGCGAAGATCCCCTTCAGGATGGAGAGGGTAAGGATCCCGGTACCGGCTCCGGCCAAACCACCCTGGTACTCGATGTCGAGGACGTCGGGCAGGCCATCGTTGAGACACGAGAAGATCCGTCCGAGCTGCTCGGACAAGCCCATGAAAGGTCGAACCGTCTCCGACACGTCGGTCGCCGAGACGTTGACGGCGTAGGGGACGAAGTCGCCATTGAGGGCCAAGATGACCTGCTCCGCAATGGTCACACCTGCCTTGTCCTGTGCCTCGGCTGTCGACGCGCCCAGGTGAGGAGCCACGACGACCGATGGCAGCTCGAACAGCGGGGATTCGGTGGTCGGCTCCTTGGCGAACACGTCAAGGCCGGCGCCTTCGATCTGACCCGCCTTGATGGCATCAGCCAAGGCGTCCTCATCGACGATCCCGCCCCGCGCCGTATTAATGATGCGCAAGCCGGGCTTGGCCTTGGCCAGCAGGTCGCGACCGAACAGGCCTAAGGTGTCCGGCGTCTTGGGTAGATGGATGGTGACGAAGTCCGACTCGGCCACCAATTCCTCGATGCCCATGAGCTCCACACCCATGTGTCTGGCCCGATCGGCCGAGATGTAGGGGTCGTAAGCCACCAGGTGCATGCCGAAGGCCATGGCCCGTTGGGCCACCAGGGCTCCGACCCGACCCAGGCCTACCACGCCCAGCGTCTTGCCATGCAGCTCGACGCCCGTCCACTTGGAGCGCTCCCACTTGCCGGCCACCAGAGCGGCATGAGCCTGGGGGATGTTCCGGGCCTGGGCCAGCAACAGGGCCATGGCCTGCTCGGCTGCGGAAAGGATGTTCGACTGGGGTGCGTTCACCACCATGACGCCGCGATCGGTTGCCGCGGTCACGTCGACGTTGTCGAGTCCGATGCCGGCTCGACCCACCACGATGAGATCGGTTCCCGCGGCGAGCACCTCGGCGGTGACCGTCGTGGCCGAACGGATGATCAAGGCGTCGGCTCCGGCGATCGCGGAGACCAGCTCCTCGGGCGACAGGCCCAGCTGTTCATCCACCTCGTTGCCGGCCTCGGCCAGCAGATCAAGGCCTCGTTGTGCCAACTTCTCGGTGACGAGCACCCTACCCATGGTGTTCCTTCCTCTCAGGCACGTCCCCAGCGCGCGTATACAGACCAGGACTCTCTGACCAGGACTTGCAGGTCAGGGACCAGCGTGACCCCTTGTGGACGTGCCTCGACCCTAAGGCCTAGCTCGCTTCGCCGAACAGCTTCGCCAGGCGGGTGACTCCCTCGACCAGGTTCTCGTCACCCAGGGCGTACGACATCCGGAAATACCCCGGCGCGCCGAAGGCCTCGCCCGGAACCACCGCCACCTTGGCCTCCTCGATGGCCAACTCAGCCAGCTCGGCGCTGGAGGCAGGACGGCGCCCACGGAACTCCCGTCCGATCAGCCCTTTCACCGAGGGGAAGGCATAGAAGGCCCCCTTGGGCTCGATGCAGGAGATTCCATCGATCTCGTTCAGCATCGTGTGGATCGTCCGTCGGCGGCGATCGAATGCGTCGCGCATTTCGGCCACGGCGGACAGGTCGCCGACGACGGCAGCCAGTGCGGCCCGCTGGGAGACGTTGGCCACGTTGGACGTCTCATGGGACTGGAGGTTGGTTGCCGCGGTCACCACGTCGGTGGGACCGATGAGCCAACCCACCCGCCAACCGGTCATCGAGTAGGTCTTGGCCACCCCGTTCACCACGATGCAGCGGTCGACCAGCTCGGGCACGACCACTGGCATCGAATGGTTCTCTACACCGTCATAAGTGAGGTGCTCGTAGATCTCATCGGTGATCACCCAGATGTGATGGTCCACAGCCCATTGCCCGATGGCCTCGATCTCCTCGCGGGGATATACCGACCCGGTGGGGTTGGACGGCGAGACGAAGAGAAGCACCTTGGTAGTGTCGGTCCGGGCCGCCTCGAGCTGGGTCACCGAGACCCGGAACTCACTCGACTCGTCGGTGGGGATGACCACGGGAACCCCTCCGGCCAGGGCGATCGACTCGGGATAGGTGGTCCAATAGGGGTCCGGGACCAGGACTTCGTCACCGGGGTCGCACAGGACGGCGAAGGCGTTGGCGATGGCCTGCTTACCCCCATTGGTCACCAGGATCTGCGACGGCGTCACCTCCAGGCCCGAGTCGCGGCGGGTCTTCTCCACGAGGGCCTCCCGCAGGGCGGGCAGCCCGCCGGTGGGGGTGTACTTGTGCGTCTTGGGGTCCCGGCACGCGACCACCGCGGCCTCCACGATGTGCTCGGGCGTGGGAAAGTCGGGTTCGCCCGCACCGAAGCCGATCACGTTCTCGCCCAGGGCCTGGAGCGCCTTGGCTTTGGCATCCACGGCCAGCGTGGCCGAGGGGGAAACTGCAGCAATTCTCTTGGAGATCCGGTGCTCCGGAGTGGTACCGGCCGTCCCGGTTTCGGTCTGCGAGGCCATAGGTGCCATGATCGCATACGTGACCGACACCCCCGACATCACCATCCCCGAGAACCTGCGACCCACCGATGGCCGGTTTGGGGCCGGACCCTCGAAGGTCCGCCAGGACGCTGTCTCCGCCCTGGCCGACGCCGCACCTCACTATCTGGGAACCAGCCACCGCCAGAAGCCGGTGAAATCGATGGTAGGCAGCGTGCGATCCGGCCTCCGCGAGCTGTTCTCCCTCCCCGACGGCTACGAAGTGGTCCTCGGCAATGGGGGTACGACCAGTTTTTGGGACGCAGCCACATTTGGGCTGATCGAGCAGAAGAGCCAACACCTGAGCTTCGGCGAGTTCTCCTCCAAGTTCGCCGCCGCCGCAGTCGCCGCGCCGCACCTGGGAGACCCCGAGATCATCACGTCCGAGGTCGGCACCCATCCCACCGCCGTGGCCCGGGACGACGTGGACCTCTACGCCTTGACCCACAACGAGACGTCGACCGGGGTGATGATGCCGATCGCCCGACCGAAGGGTGCGGTGGCTCCCGCCGATGGCGGTGGCCTGGTCGCCGTGGACGCCACCTCGGGTGCCGGGGGTCTGCCCGTTGACCCTGCTGCATTCGACGCCTACTACTTCGCACCTCAGAAGTGCTTCGGCTCCGACGGTGGCCTGTGGCTCGCAATCTTGTCTCCGGCGGCCCTCGATCGGATCGCCCGTATTGCAGCGTCGGGCCGCTGGGTTCCCGCCTCGTTGGACCTGAACATCGCGGTGGACAACTCGCGGCTGGACCAGACCTACAACACCCCCGCGTTGGCCACCCTGTTCCTCCTGGACAACCAAGTGAAATGGTTCAACGAGAACGGGGGTCTGGACTTCGCCACCGGACGGAGCGACCGTTCCGCCGAGATTCTCTACACCTGGGCCGACAGCTCCGACTTCGCCCAACCCTTCGTCGAGCGGGAAATGGACCGGAGCCACGTGATCGGGACCATCGATCTGACCGATTCCATCGACGCAGCGACCGTGGCCGCCGTGCTTCGGGCCAACGGCATCGTCGACACAGAGCCGTACCGCAAGCTGGGGCGTAACCAGCTTCGGATCGCCATGTTCCCTGGCATCGACCCCGAGGACGTGGCCTCCCTGTGCGCCTGCATCAACTATGTAGTCGGGGCGTTGGCGTAGCCACGAGGCGCGAGCCCAAAGGGATCCGCCCGCCAAGCGGTGCAGCCGGAGGTACCCCGCACGCGAGAACGGGGCCGCGTCAACACGACACCACCCCGTTCCTCGAACACCGTGCCTCGAACACCGTGCCTCTGGGGCCGAGGCCAGCGTGGGGTTCAGTTCCTGTCACGTCCCCAGCTCAGGCCACGGGACCACCTCCACGTCAGGTCACCGGCCTGGTCCTGGCTCCAGGGCAGGCCCACGGACCGATCAGCCGCCCGAGACGTCCTCGATCCGCTCCTTGCCGGCGCTGATGAACGGCATCATGTCCCGAAGCTCGGCACCGACCTTCTCGATGGGATGGTCCAACCCGGCTTGGCGGAGCTTCGTGAAATTGGGCAGCCCGTTCTTGTCCTCATCCACCCACTCCTTGGCGAACGAGCCGTCCTGAATCTCGCCCAGGATCTTCCCCATCTCGTCGCGCACCGCCTGGTTGATCACCCGCGGACCCCGGGTGAGGTCGCCGTACTCCGCCGTGGTGGAGATGGAGTAGCGCATGCCGCTGATCCCCTGCTCGTACATGAGGTCGACGATGAGCTTGAGCTCGTGCAGGCACTCGAAGTAGGCGGACTCGGGCTGATAGCCGGCGCCGACCAGGGTCTCGTAGCCGGCCTGCACCAGGGCGGTAAGCCCACCGCACAGCACGACCTGCTCACCGAACAGATCGGTCTCGGTCTCCTCGGCGAAGGTGGTGTCGAGCACTCCGGCCCGGGTGGCGCCGATGCCGTGCGCGTACGACAGGGCCAGGGCATGGGCCTTACCCGAGGGGTCGGCCTCGACTGCGACCAGGGACGGGACACCCCCGCCCTCGGTGTAGGTCCGTCGCACCAGGTGGCCAGGTCCTTTGGGGGCGACCATGGCCACGTCGACGCCGTCGGGTGCGGCGATGAGCCCGAAGCGGATATTGAAGCCGTGGGCGAAGAAGATGGCGTCACCCGGCTTCAGGTTGGGGGCGATCGACTCCTCGTACACCGCGGCCTGCTCGGTGTCGGGCAGGAGGATCATGATCACGTCGGCCTCGGCCGCGGCCTGGTCGATGGGGAGAACGCGCAGCCCAGCCTCTTCGGCCTTCTGCTTCGACCCTGATCCCTCCCGCAGGCCCACGCGCACGTCGACGCCGGACTCGGACAGGTTGAGGGCATGGGCGTGACCTTGGGAGCCGTAGCCAATGATCGCCACCTTTCGGCCTCCGATGAGGCTCGGGTCGGCGTCCTTCTCGTAGTACAGCGTGGCCATCGTGGTCAACCTGCCTTCTCTGTGTGATCGGATCCTCTGTGATCGGATCCTGCGTGATGGGATGTTGCGTTGTGGGATGTTGCGTTGTGGGATGTTGCGAAACCGAGGGCCCGGCCCCCGACGGTCGCTGTCGAGCGGCCCTCCGAACGGTCGAGCATAGGCAACGCCACGCGACCGGTTCGCTGGAGCTCCACGATCCCGTACACCCGGATCAGCTCCTCGAAGTCATCGACCTTGGCCGGGGCACCCGCCATCATGATCGTCAGCCGGTCGAATCCGACGTCGACGATCTTTCCTTCGAACACGCCGACCAGCTGGATGACCTGGCCCCGGGTCTCGGTATCGACCTCCACCGTGGCCAACAGCAGCTCCCGCTCCCGCGAGAACGCCGGATCGAGCTCGGTGATGGACACCACCGGGATCAGCTTGTCGAGCTGCTTGACGATCTGCTCCAGCGGAGCCGACTCGACGTCGACCACGATGGTGATCCGGCTGAGCCGTTCGTCATCGGACGGGGCCACGGCCAGGCTGAAGATGTTGTAGCCGCGGCGGGAGAACAGTCCGGCCACCCGGGCCAGGACACCGGCCTTGTTCTCCACCAGCACCGACAGGATGTGGTGCTTCCTGTCCACTCCATACGCAGACATCAGCGACCTCCCTGGCCATGCTCGGGATCCACCACGATGTCGTCGTTTGAAGATCCTGCCGCCACCATGGGGTACACCTTCTCGAAGGCGTCGGTCCGGAAGTCGATCACCACCGGACGGTCGTCGACGTCGTTTGCCTTGTCGATGGCCGGTCCCACCTCCCCGGGAGATTCGACCCGCAGCCCGAGGCAGCCCATCGATTCGGCCCAACCGACGTAATCGGGAAGGTCGGGCGACAGGTAGACCTCGGAGTATCGCTCCTCGTAGAACATCTCCTGCCACTGGCGCACCATGCCCAGATAGGCGTTGTTGAGGATGGCGATCTTGACCGGGATCCGCTCCGATGATGCCGTTACCAGCTCCTGGGCCGTCATCTGGAAGCACCCGTCGCCGTCGACCGCCCACACCATACGGTCGGGACGGCCGACCTTGGCCCCTATTGCCGCAGGCACGGCGAAGCCCATGGTCCCCAGTCCCCCGGAGTTGACCCAGGTGTAGGGGTAGTCGAATTGCCACCACTGGGAGGCGAACATCTGATGCTGTCCGACCCCCGAGGCGACGATGGTGTCGTCGGGCGTGGCGTCGCGCAGCTGCTCGAGGACGAACTGCGGCTTCAACGCCCCTCCGGTCGGATTGCGGTCGTAGCCCAAGGGGAACTGGCGTTGCCATTCGCTGACCTGCGCGCGCCACGGCGCCAGCCCCTCTCTTGGGAACGAGGCCGCCCGCGTCCCAGGCACCGCGTCGGCCCCCGGCGAAGCGTCGGAGGGAGAGCCCCCGGCATGCCCGACGGTGGCGTCCGAGTGGGGTAGCCCCATGTCGTCGAGGGCGACGAGCAGTTCCTGGATGACGAGGCGGCAGTCGCCGGCGATGGCCACATCGGCCCGGCGGACCTTGTTGTGCTCGGCTGGATCGATGTCCACATGAACGATCTTGGCCTCGGGGGCGAAGGCGCTGATCTTGCCGGTCACGCGGTCGTCGAACCGGCTCCCCAGGGCGATCAGCAGGTCCGAGCGCTGCATGGCGGTCACCGCCGTGTAGTTGCCGTGCATGCCCGGCATACCCAGGCACAGGGGGTGGGAATCGGGGAAGGAGCCACGGGCCATGAGCGTCGTGACCACCGGGATGCCGGTGCGTTCGGCTAGCTCCCGCAGTACTTCGGCCGCCCGCGCCTTGAGGACGCCGCCACCGACATAGAGGACAGGCCGCTCAGCGGCCAGCAACAGCTCGGCGGCCTGTCGCACCAGCGCGGGATCACCTTCGGTCACCGGGTGATACCCGGGCAGATCCAGATCGGAGAGCTCGGGCCAGTACCAGTTCATGGCGGCATTGGAGATGTCCTTGGGCATGTCGATGAGGACCGGCCCCGGGCGTCCGGTGGTGGCCACATGGAACGCCTCCGCCACCACCCGGGGGATGTCAGCCGGGTCGGTGATCAGCCAGTTGTGCTTGGTCACCCCCATGGTGATCCCGGTGATGTCGCTCTCTTGGAACGCGTCGGTCCCGATCGCCGCGGTGGCCACCTGGCCGGAGATCACCACCAGCGGAGTGGAGTCCATGTACGCATTGGCCAGCGGCGTGACGATGTTGGTCGCCCCGGGACCGCTGGTGACCATGGCCACCCCGGGCCGGCCGGTGACCTGGGCGTAGCCCTCGGCCATGTGACCAGCACCCTGTTCATGCCGGACCAGGATGTGCCGGATCGACGAATCGAGGATGGGATCGTAGACGGGGAGGATGGCGCCACCGGGGAGGCCGAACATGACCTCTACACGCTGCATCTCCAAGCTCTTGATGAGGGCCTGGGCTCCGGTTAGTTCCATCGGGGTTCTCCCTTGTCGATGTGGTGGTCGGCGTTGGTCGTGGTTCGGTGTTGGTCGTGATTCGGGACATAAAAATGACCTCCCATCTGGGAGGTCGGAGAGCGCATACGGCGATGACAGCGTCGTATGCGCTACGAAACGAGTACCACGACGATCTGGATGGCGCAGGTGCTCGTGTTCATAGTCCGGACATTGTGACACGTCACCAAGGCGCTCGACAAGCGCGGCATCGCTCCATGGCGCGCTAGTGGAATAGCTGGACGGAGGGATACCGCGGGCGGCGCGGGCGGCGCGGCCTGCCGGCTGGCGCGATCCGGGTCCTATGGTGCTCGCCAGTGGCGGACCTCGTGGCCCTCACCCACCACGCAGAAGTACCCAACCTCGTCGATGTCCACCCCGAACAGGTGGAAGTCGCCGTCGGGCCGCCAACCGATGCGGGAGTGGAGCGCCACGGCGTACCGCTCTCGCTCGTCGGGGTCGACGATGTCGACGGCGCGTCCGTAGATCTTGACGTCTCCCTCGGTGCCGCCCTTGTCGGTCACCGTGCTGTGCACCACGCACCGTGGATCGGCCAGGAGGTCGAGAGCCTTCTTGGACTGCCACATCATGCCCAGGTAGAGCGATCCGTCGGTGATCAGCGGCTCCACCGGGCTGATGCGCGGCCAGCCATTGCGCCGGAGAGTCCCCACCAGTACGAGGCCCACGCCGTCCACTCGCTCCTCGCAGAGCGCGGCGAAGGCAGGATCGGCGGCTCGGAACCCGTCCCAGGAGGCCACGGCCTCAGTGCCCCATCGCTCGCCTACAGCCCTCGGCGACTCGCCGGCCGCCCAAGGTCCCGTAACCCATTGCTCGCCTACGCCCCCGTAACCCGTTGCTCGCCCAAGGTCCCGTAACCCATTGCTCGCCTACGCCCCCGTAACCCATTGCTCGCCTACGGCTCGGTGACCGCACCCCGTTCGGCGCCGGTCACCAGCCGGGCGTACTTGGCCAGGACGCCGGTGGTGTAGCGAGGCTCGGGATGCTTGAGGGCAGCTAGACGGCGCTCGAGCTCCTCCTCGGGCACGTCCAGGTTTATCGAGAGCGTGTTGACATCGACGACGATCCGGTCCCCATCGGCCACCAGGGCGATGGGCCCGCCATCCACCGCTTCGGGGGCCACGTGGCCGATGCAGAAGCCGTGGGTGCCGCCCGAGAACCGGCCGTCGGTGACCAACGCACAGTCACCACCCCGACCCACACCCTTCATGGCTCCGGTGATGGCCAGCATCTCGCGCATACCCGGACCGCCCTTGGGGCCCTCGTAGCGGATGACCACGACGGTGCCCGGCTCGATGGACCCGGCCAGGATGACCTCCATGGCCTTGTCCTCGCCGTCGAACACTCGGGCGGTGCCCTCGAAGGTCAGGTCGTCGATGCCGGCCACCTTGACCACCGATCCCTTCGGAGCGAGGGTACCGGTCAGGATGGCGATGCCTCCCTGCGTGTGGATCGGCGCAGCGATGGGATGGACCACATCGCCGTCGGGAGCGGGCGGGTTGAGCGCGGCGAGGTTCTCCGCCATCGTCTTCCCCGTCACCGTCATGCAGTCGCCATGGAGCAGACCGGCGGTGAGCAACTCCTGCAGCACCACCTGCACTCCTCCGATGCGATCGAGGTCGCTCATGTGGTACTTCCCGTGCGGCTTGGTGTCGGCCAGGTGGGGCACCCGGGCGGCCACCTTGTTGAAGTCGTCCAGCTCCAGCTCCACCCGGGCCTCGTTGGCGATGGCCAGGAGGTGCAACACGGCGTTGGTGGAGCCGCCCAGGGCCATGGTCACGGCAATGGCGTTCTCGAAGGCCTCCTTGGTCATGATGTGCCTCGGCCTGATCCCCTCGTTCAAGAGGTTCACCACGGCCAGACCCGAGGCGAATGCGAAGTCGTCACGGCGCCGGTCGACGGCAGGAGCTGTGGAGCTACCGGGCAGCGACATACCGATCGCCTCGGCGATCGAGGCCATGGTGTTGGCGGTGAACATCCCAGCGCACGAGCCTTCGGTGGGACAGGCGTTGTGCTCGATCAGGCTCAATTCCTCATCGCTCAACGCATCCACGGCGTGAGCACCCACCGCCTCGAACACACTGGTGATGTCGAGCGCCCGATCCCCGGCCCGTCCGGGCAGGATCGACCCGCCGTACAGAAACACGGTCGGAAGGTTGAGTCGGGCGGCGGCCATGAGCATGCCGGGGAGCGACTTGTCGCAACCGGCCAGGGTCACCATCCCGTCGAACCGCTCGGCGTGCATCACCGTCTCCACCGAGTCGGCGATCACCTCGCGGCTGACCAGCGAGGCCCGCATCCCCTCGTGGCCCATGGAGATGCCGTCGGAGACGGCGATGGTCACGAATTCGAGCGGGAAACCGCCGGCGTGTCGCACTCCCTCCTTGGATCGCTTGGCCAACCGTTCGAGCGGGAGGTTGCAGGGCGTCACCTCGTTCCACGAGGAAGCCACCCCGATCTGGGGCTTGTCCCAGTCGTCGTCGGTCATGCCGACGGCGCGGAGCATGGCCCGGGCCGGTGCCCTCGTCGGGCCCTCGGTCACCTCGCGGCTGCGGGGCTTCGACCCTTCCAGGGGCTGCTCTGCCGGTTCGATGCGTTGGTGCTCGGTCATGTACAGCATCGTAGGACGTGCAGACCAGGGCCGATCGATCGACCTCCGAGTGGGTCCGAACGACCGACCACCGAGTGGCCCGATCGTCGATCCGAAAGCGTTGCCGTGCAGTCACCGCCCCTGCCCTGGGCGGCCCCTGTACCGTGATGGCATGGACGAGATCACCGTGGCTGTCCATCGAGGAGACCTCGTCCTCGCCGACGGTGGGGTAGAGACCAGGATCATGTTCGACGACACGGTGCCGATGGACCCGGTGATGGGCTCGGCGTCCCTCCTCGACACACCATCCGGCCTCGAGGCCCTGACCGACATCTTCGGGGGCTACCTCGAGGATGCCCGATCATTCGGCATCCCGTCGGTACTGGGAACGCCGACGTTCCGGGCCAGCAGGCGCTGGCTCAGCGCCGCATCGGGCCACAACCTCAACGGGGCAAACAAGCTCAAAGCGCTCAACGAGCGGGCCGTGGCCTTCCAGCAGGGCGTTCGGGACGAATCACCAGCGGCCGATCAACCGGTCTGGATCGCCGGCGTGCTCGGACCTGCCGGTGACGCCTATCAACCCGCGCAAGCACCCGGCACCCGTGAAGCCCGCGTCTACCATCGCCAGCAGGCGGAGTCGCTCGCCGGTGCCGGTGCCGACTTCTTGTACGCGGCGACATTCTGTTCAGTGGACGAGTCCATCGGGGTGGCCCAGGCCATGGCCGAGACCGGGTCCACCGCTGTGGTCTCCTTCGTCCTCGGACCCGACGCCTGCGTGCTCGACGGCACGCCCCTGGACGTGGCCATCCGGCGGGTGGACGACGTCTCCCCTCCCGCCTGGTTTGCCCTGTCTTGTGTCCATCCCGATGTGGCCGAACGTGCCGTCGATGGACTCGGCATTGAGCTCGACCGTCTCCGGGAGGTGAAAGCCAACGCCTCCGTCCTCTCCCCCGACCAACTGGTGACGCTCGATCACGTCGACATCGGCGACCCCAGCGCCTGGGCTGCGACGATGGCGAGGCTGGGCCGAGAAGCTGGCATCCCGGTGCTCGGTGGATGCTGTGGAACCGACGGGCGACACCTCCGGGCGCTGGCTGGTCTGCTGACATGGTGATCGCCGACCCGCTGTCCGGGGAATCGGGCGAACGAGACCGGTCATCGAGTCTCGGCGTCTTCGACGGCACGCGACCCGATCACCAGGGTGACCTGGCGCCCGAGACGGCCGGGATGGCTCCGGTTCCGTTGTCGGGGCGGTACGGCGCGACCTGGCGCAACTTCACCGTTTGGTTCGGGCCCAACATGGAGCTGTCCGGCGTGTTCACAGGAACCCTGGTCTTCACGTTGGGCCTCGGCTTCTGGCCCGGTCTGGCGGCCATGCTCATCGGCGTGGCCCTGGGCGCACTCCCCGTCGCGCTGCTCGCCCTGTGGGGCCCAAAGACCGGGATGGCCCAGCTGCCGCTGGCCCGCCTCCCCTTCGGCCGCTCCATTGCCCTTCCTGCCCTCGTCCAGTGGTTCTCGGCCATTGCCTGGGATGCATTGGTGGGCCTCTTCGGCGGCGAGGCTGTGCAGATCCTTTTCCACGTGCCCTTCTTCGTCGGCGTCCTCGTCGTGTTGGGCCTCGAGGGTGCCGTCGGGATCCTGGGCTACGAGTTCATCCACCAGCTCGAGGCGTGGGGGTCAGCCATCTTGGTGGTGCTGTTCGCCATTCTCACTGTCAAGATCATCCAGCACGGCAACGTCCCCATGCACTCCAGCGTGCACGGTACTGCCGCCGTCGGTGTCTTCATCCTGGTCACCACCATCACCTTTTCCGGCAGCTTCAGCTGGGCCAGCTACGCGGCCGACTACAGCAGGTACATGAAGCCCGACGCCCCGGGCCGCGGCATCTTCTGGGCCACCTTCGCCGGCCTGTTCACGTCGCTGGCCTGGATGTACACCATCGGCCTGGCCGGAGCCAAATCGCTCAGCAACCAGACGGCGGCCGGAGTGCAGAGCCTCATGGGAGGAGGCTTCCTCGGGGTCCTGGCCCTCATCGCCATCATCTTCGGCTCGGTCACCGGGACGGCTATGAACGACTACTCGGGCTCGCTGGCCGTACAGGCCGGTGGGGTGAGAATACGGCGGCCCTTCTCGGCCGGCCTGGGGACCGTTCTGGTCTTTTTTCTTGTGTTGTGGATCCATGGCGGCGACACCGCCTCCAAGTTCCAGAACGTCCTGCTCTTCACCGCCTATTGGATCGCGCCCTTCATTGCCGTGGTCCTCATCGACTGGTACCGCCGCGGCCAGTCGGTGACCCGAACCCGCCTCCTCGAGTCCCTGGACCTCCGGAGCCTGGGGTCTGGTTGGCCCGCGTTGGTGGCCCTGGTGGTGGGGTTTGCCGCCATGGTGCCGTTCATGAACACTGGAATCATCGAAGGGCCTGCAGCCACCGCCCTGGCGGGGGCGGACATCTCGTTCTACGTGGGATTCATAGTGGCCGCCGCCGTCTACCTCCCGCTACGGAACCTGGAGACCGGTCGAGCCCACGGCGTGCCCAGTCGGCTGGCTCCGGCACGCACCGGCTCCTGACCCTTTCGGCGGCCGGCTCCTGACCCCCCTTCGGCGCGGGCACCGGACTCTTCGGCGCGGGCTCCTGACCTCTTCGGCAGCGGGTCGGTCGAGCTGCAGTCAGGCGCCTGACCTCTTCGCCATCGGCGCTGGATGGGCCACGGTCAGGCGCCGAGTGCGCGTTTCCACTTCCACGACTTCCAGAAGCGATCGGCAGAGATGCACTTGAGTTGGCCGAACCGGGTCCGACCCCGCACGTAGATCAACGGCCCATGTCCCGACCGGCCCCCGCCCACGATCCGCTGTCCGAACCGGCTGGTCCCCACGTCTACGACCTGGGCACCGGCAGGAAGCACGAGCTTGATCTGACCAGCGAAGCAGTTGGCCGTCACCACCACTGGATCGCCGTCGGGGGGAAGGTGACGGAAATCGATCAAGATTCGTCCGAAGCGAGCCGAAGCTCGGAGATGGGTAGCGGGTCCGAGCTCGACCTGTCGCACCACCTTCGAGCACAGAGCGTCGACGCGCTGGCTGACTGGGGTCAACTGCAGGGCGGCGAGATCCCGAGAGGCCGGAATGTCGCTGGTGAGAGGAACGAGCTCGCCCACGTACCGAGCGGCCAGCGCCGCGTCGAGACGCTCGGAGTGTTCCACCGGAATCAAGAATCCCTTGGCCAAGCCCTCGTTGAGCAGCTCCGCGGTGCGATAACGGTCGGCGTCCGAGGCGCGCCGGCTGGGATCGGATCCAGGCGAGACACTCAGAGGTCCAGGAGACATCGCCCCAGTATCGCGTGGCCATGTGGCACCCCGGTGGGGAGCCGCAGCCAGCGAGCTCAGTCGGTGGCACCCCGTCGGCGCTGGTGGTGGCCCCTTCGGTCAGGACGGAGCGGCTGGCAGTTGCCGCACCAGTCCGTACCCTCCCTTGCCGTTCATGGCCACGATCCAGATGGGCTGGTCGACGTCGTGGTCGGCGGTGAAATGGAACGGCCCCAGCGGCGTGTTCATCCGCACGCCGGCCAGCGCATTGTTGAAGGCCAACCGGTCGTCGGCGGTGGACGAGAAGTGCAGAGGTGCCGAGCGCGCCGCCTTGGCCAGCAGCTGCACGCCGGTGTAGGCCAACGCCGCGAACTGGTCGGGACTGGTCCCGTAGCGCTTCTTGTAGTCGGCCACGAACCTCCGGTTCACCGCGGAGGGATTGCCGAGGTACCAGGCGGCGCCGCTCCGGGCCCCCTTCCCCGAGGACCCGGCTGCGGTTGCGGCCGTCGGGCTGTTGAAGGCGTTGCCCCCCAGAATCTGACCGGTGAAACCCTCGGCGCGAAGCTCTTTAACAAGAGCGCCCGCTACTGCGGCCGACGAGGCGGTGATGGCCACCACCTTCGGGTGCGAGGCCAGGGCCGACTGAACGGGACCACTGAGTGAGGTCGGATCCGGCACGGTCACCGACGACACCTGATCCACGCCGGCCGCCGTGAAGGCCTCGGCCGCGATCTGGCCGGTACTGACCCCGAACGGATCGGCCGACGGGTAGATGACCACCGCGCCGTGAGGGTGGGTCTGCTTCACGAGGTAGGCGATGTTGGCCGGAATGGTCGTGGCATCCCCGATCGAGTCCCGGTAGATCCACGAGCAGGAGTACGGGCACGAGCCCACGATGCCGGGCCCGGTGTTGCTCACTGCCAGCACCGACGTGGACAGGCTGTTGGCCACCGGATCGGCGGCGGCGGCGGAGTTCGAGAAGGTGGGGCCGAGCACGGCCAGAACGTTTTGCGATGCGATCAGCGACCGCATGAGCACGGCGGACTGTGCCGGTTGCGAGTCGTCGTTGTCGATGACCAGGCGCACGGCAGCGCCCTTGATCCCCCCGGCTGCGTTGATCTGGCTCACGGCCAGCTGGGCACCCTTGACTTGTTGGGGGCCGTAGGCGACACCGGTGCCTGTGGTCGAGAAGAGGGCACCGAACGTGATGACCTTGTCGGCCCACGGCCGCCTGGATCCTCCGGTCGTTGCCGCCGCCATCGGAGAGGCCGCGGCGATCATCAACACGCAGAGGATCGCCGGGAGGACGACGTGCCGCGTTCGTAGGGGCCAGAGCATCGGGGCATGCTCGCGGAACCGGTCCCAGGGAGCAAATGCACGACGACCTGGGGATCACGTCGGGGCCGCCTGGTCAGCCGCCCGACAAATGCCCTAGTCCGCCGTCCGATAGATCCACTCAGATAGATCCACTCAGATAGATCCCACTCAGCCGTCCGATGGACAGAGCCCAGCGCTCAGAGCCAGTCCTTGTGTCTGAACACCCCATAGAGAATCCCGGCCAAGACCACGATTGACGCCGACGCGAACCACAGGCCCGACTGCTTTCCGAAGCCGGGATAGGGGAGGTTCTGGCCGAAGTACCCGGTGATGGCGGTGGGCACGGCGATGATCGCCGCCCAACTGGTGACCTTCTTCATGATCAGGTTCATGCGGTTGCTCTGCTGGGTGAGGTTCGTCTCCACGATCGAGGTGACCAGATCACGCAGTGACTCCGTCCATTCGGTGGCTCGCAGCACGTGGTCATAGATGTCGTGGTAGTAGGGCTGCATGGCGTCGGTGACTACGCCGAGGTCCTGACGAAGGAGCGTGTTCACCACCTCGCGCATCGGAAGAGTGACCCGCCGGAGCTGCACCAGGCTCTTGCGCAGTTCGAATGTCCTGCGCTGCACCCTCTCGATGTGCTTCATGTCGTCGTCGAAGAGGAGGTCCTCGGCCCCCTCCACCGCCTCGTCGAGACCGGTCACGGCGGCGAAATGGCTGTCCACCAAGGTGTCGAGCAACCCGTACAGGAGAAAACCGACCCCGTTGACGGCCAGGTCAGGTGATTCGTCCCAGCGACGGACCACGGCGTCGATGTCGACCGCCGGGCTCTTGCGCACGGTGATGAGGGCATTGGGCGTGACGAAGGCAGCGAGCTCGTTGGTGGTCAGCTGACCGGATTCCTCGTTGAGGGACACCGAGTACGCGCTGAGGAAAAGGTGGGTGCGGTAGCGGTCGAGCTTGGTGCGCTGGCTTTCGGAGAGGGCGTCCTCGATGGCCAGCGCGTGGAGGTGGAATTCCGTCTCGAGCACCGTGAGCTGCTCTCGCGTCGGGCAGCACAGGTCGAGCCAGATCACGCCGTCGTTCGCATCCAGATGATCCGAGATCTCGGCGACAGGAAAGTCCTCGAGAGCCAAGCGACCGTCCCGGTAGAGCCGGCTCCGGGCGGGAAAGGTCGTGCTCGTCGTGGTCTCCATGTCGACCATGGTCACGTCCTCCGTCAAAGAGTGGTCTCGGCCGGCACCGAAGCCCCTGACCGTACACCGGCCCAGGGGCCGGACGACTTCACCAAGCCTGTCGTCCGGCGAATCGGTACGGTACTCCCGTGAACAGCGACCCAGCCGGGGCACCATGACCTCGGGCGAAGACACGATATGACCTCGAACGGAGCCGGGTCGTCGACCCAGGAATCCCAGGCGCCGGTGCCCACACCGTCAGGCTCGGCCGCCGTCATCGTGGACAGGCTGGTCAAGCAATACCCAAAGAGCCGGGTCGCGGCGGTCGACAACCTGAGCTTCTCCGTGCAGAGGGGGGAGGTCTTCGGTCTCCTCGGGCCCAACGGCGCCGGGAAAACGACGACGATCGGAGTGCTCACCACGAGGGTCACACCTACCGGTGGCCATGCCTACGTGGCCGGGATCGACGTCGTCAAGGATCCCGTCAGGGCTCGGGGGTCCCTCGCCGTCGTGCCCCAACGCAACAACCTCGACCGATCCCTGACCATCCGCCAGAACCTGCTCTTCCACGCCAACTACCACGGCGTCCCCCAACGAGTTCGAGATCAGCGGGCAACGGAGCTACTCGAGCAATTCGGTCTGGCCGATCGGTCAAGCGAGAAGGTCGAGATGTTCTCGGGAGGCCAGACCCAGCGCATCATGATCGCCCGGGCGCTCATGCACTCGCCCGAGGTGTTGTTTCTCGACGAGCCGTCAACGGGACTGGATCCCGCCGCCCGGCTCTTCGTATGGGACCGGGTCCGCGAACTGCAAGAACGCAAGGTGACCGTGGTGCTCACCACCCACGACATGGACGAAGCCAGCCAGCTTTCGGATAGGGTGGGCATCATGGACCACGGCCACCTTCTGGCCCTCGACACCCCTGAAGCACTCATGCTCAGCCTCCCCGGAAGCTCCACCCTCGACGTTGCCGCCGCCGGCGTCCCGAGCGAATCCACCTCTGAACTGCTCGAAGCGCTCGCTGCCCTGCCCGGCGTCGAGCGTGCTGATCCCGTCGACAACAGCGCCAACGCCCGGCAGCCGATGGAGGCGGGGGGAAGTGAAGCATCCAGCTCGGGATCGGAATCCCGCATCTCCTCGGCACCCGAGATCCGAGTGCGCCTCTATGTGACCGGCGACGCTGCGTCCATGGTGGCGCCGGTGGCTCGCCTGCTCAACGGCCGCCAGGCATCCCTCACCGACGTTCGCTTGGGCAGCCCGAGCCTTGAGGACGTCTTCATCCACCTGACCGGGAGATCCCTGCGTTGACCTCTAGTCCGTCTACTGCCGCCGGCTCGGCTGAGGGAGGACGTCCCGGATCCGCCTCGGCTGGGCTCGCCGGCCAGCACGAGGCCCATGACCCTCCTGAGCGCCAGCAGGTTTCGGTTCGGCCGGGACGGGCGTTCGCGGCCGTGTTGGGCCGGGACCTCTTCGTCACCGGCCGCGAGCTGCCCATCTTCCTGGCCCAGGTGATACTGCAGCCCTTTTTCTTCCTCTTTGTCTTCGGGCGCGTCCTGTCCGAGTTCGGTTTCCACGAGCGCGTACTCCAACCTCTTGTTCCAGGGCATCGTCGCCCTCACAACCTTTCTCACCAGCTTGCAAACCACGGCCCT
>DASXMT010000097.1:0-9194 GCA_036495505.1 Acidimicrobiales bacterium
CTCCTACGCAGTGACCAGGGGCGGGGGCTCGAAGAAGGCGTCCAGCACCTCGACCACTGCGGCCACCGTCAGCGCCACCTCCAGCGCCCAGGCCAGCGCGGACAAGGCGGCTGTGGCCGCAGGTTGCCCGAGCAGCCCTAAAGCCAAGCTGAACAAGCCGTCGTGGAAGACGGCGCCCACGATGACCATCGATACGTCCAAGACGTACACGGCGACTGTCAAGACCGACGTGGGTAGCTTCGTGGTGAACCTGAATGCCGCCGCCACCCCAGTCACGGTGAACAACTTCGTCTTCTTGGCCAATCAGAAGTTCTACAACTGTGTGACCTTCCACAGGGTCATCCCCCAGTTCATGGACCAGACCGGTGATCCCACCGGGACCGGCGCGGGCGGCCCCGGCTATACGTTCGCCGACGAGCTTCCGGCGAAAGCCAGCCCGCAATATCCTCTGGGATCGTTGGCCATGGCCAACTCGGGCCCGAATACCAACGGCAGCCAGTTCTTCATCGTGGCCGGCCCCGAGGGTGAGTCGCTGGCCCCGAGCTACTCGCTGTTCGGGCAAGTCACGTCAGGGATGAACGTGGTCGACAAGATCAACGCCGACGGTAACTCGAATTCGTCCGCCAATGGCGTGCCCCCCAAGGTCATCCACAGGATCCTCTCGGTGTCCATCACCACCTCGTAGACCACCGCCACGTCCTAGCCTCTCCACGTCACCGCTACACACCTCGTACACCTCCTGCACATCTCCTAGACAACCGGTGGACGCCAGCTCCTAGGCAACCGATAGACAGCAGCAACCGAGAGAAAGTGAGGCCCCCCATGGCCCCTGAGATTCCTGCAGCAGACGGCTCGAGCCCGAAGACCCAGCGGTTCGACGGCCCACCCCCGACCGTGATCGACCCGGCCAAGCGCTACGCGGCGGAAATGGTCACCAGCAAGGGAACCATGACCATCGCCCTCGATCCGGTCGCTGCTCCGAAGACGGTCAACAATTTCGTCTTTCTGGCCCGCTACCACTACTTCGACGGGATCAAGTTCCACCGGGTCATTCCCGGCTTCGTCCTCCAGGGCGGCGATCCCGAAGGCACCGGGCGTGGCGGCCCTGGCTACCGGTTCGAAGACGAGCTTCCTAAGCCCGGACGCTACGAGATCGGCTCGTTGGCCATGGCCAACGCCGGGCCGGACACCAACGGCAGCCAGTTCTTCATCATCAGCGGGCCCGATGGCGCTGCCCTCCCGCCCAGCTACTCGCTGTTCGGCAAGGTAATCAAGGGCCTCGAGGTCATCCCCCTGATCGAAGCGATCGGCAGCCGGTCGGGGACCCCGTCGGAGAACGTGACCATCGACTCGGTCACCATCACCGAAGCCGACTGAATTCGGCGGCCCTCCCGATTCGCTGGGCCTCCCGGCCGGTGTGCGGCGCCCGAGGCGATGCACTGAGCGGCGGCCGCCCGTGACGATGCCCTGCACGGGGCGCGGTGCTGCGCGGGCGTGGCGCCGTGCCGGGAACAGCGGGCACTACACGACGATGCGCCCTGGTCGGGGCGGAGTCCTGTAAGGGCCGAGGTGCCCCTATCGGGGCAGCGCGTCCAATCCCGCCTTCGAGCGGGCTCCGTCCACGTACACCGTCACCGAGCCTTCACCAGCCGTGCGCCACGATCCGTCCGGGTCTCGAAGGAGCGCTGTGCGCTCCTGAATGCCGGCAACAGGGAGGCCGGGCGGAGCGAGGGTCACCGATCGGTGCAGCTTCTCGCCGTGTGCGTCCTCGTGGGTGTCCCCGAAGTGGGGAACCACCGCCAATCGCTGGAGCAGCCCCAGGCCCAGCGTGAGACCTCCCCCGCGCGCATCCACCATCGGGTCGGTCAGAGCCATAGCCGCTTCGGCCGTGCCGGCAACGACGGCGCCGTCATTCCAGGCATCGAGCAGCGCGCCCCACACGGCCGAGCCCTTCAGCACCGATCGCAGGTGCATCGGAGACCCGCCGCTCAAATAGATGAACCGGGCCTTGCGCATCACCGCGGCCATGCCCAGGTCCTCGGCATCGGTGCGGGACAGGACCATGAGCCCCTCGACGTGGCCGCCGAGCCCCTCGAACCACTCGCCGGCCCGGGCCACCGACCGCTCCGGATGCTCGTAGGCGGCGGCCGTTGGGAGCACCAGCACCTTGTCGCCCTGGGAGCGAGCAAGCAGCTCGCTATCAAACGAACAGCCCTTTTGCCATTCTCCGCCGCCTACCAATGCCACGAGACCAGGTGATCCACTCATGCGGGTCACTGTAGGTGGCACGCGCCGGCTCGAACATCAACGCCACGGCCTTCACTGTGGGTGGCGCTGAGTCGGTCGCTGCATGGTCCCGAAACCAGCCGGTTTCGGCCATGGGACTGCCCGGCATCTAGTACGGAATTGACAGAAATTAGCGGTCGACCTGGCTCGTTCGGCACTCCCGCTCGCCTTGGATCCCACCACAAGACAGACAAAGCTACTGGCCAGTAACATGTGATGCCATGTCCATCAAGCGCGTGGGAATCATCGGTTCGGGGATCATGGGATCGGGAATCGCCGAGACAGCCGCGGGATGCGGGTTGGAGGTCGTGCTGCGGTCCCGCAGCCAGAACACTGCCGACGCAACCGTCGCCGGCATGGAGAAGTCCCTGAACCGCCAGGTCGATAAGGGAAAGAAGACGGCCGACGAGCGCGACGCCATCCTGGGCCGGGTCACCGCCACCTCTGACCTTGGGGCGCTCAAGGACGTCGACCTGGTCATCGAGTCGGTCGTCGAAGATCTCGCCGTCAAGAAACTGCTGTTCAACGAGCTGGACCGGATCTGCGGCGACGACACCATCCTGGCCACGAACACGTCGACGCTGCCCGTCGTCGAGTTGGCCATGGAGACCGGTCGACCCGACAAGGTCTGCGGCGTGCACTTCTTCAATCCAGCCCCGGTCATGTCCCTGGTGGAGTTGGTCCGACCCCTGACCGCCTCCGACGAGACGATCGCCGCCGTCAGGGAATTCGCCGAGTCGTGCGGGAAGTCCCCGGTGGAGGTCAAGGACCAGGCGGGATTCATCGTCAACGCACTGCTTTTCCCTTACCTGAACAACGCCGTCCGCCTCTACGAGCAGGGCGTGGCTTCCATCCCCGACATCGACACGGCTATGAAGGGCGGCTGCGGGTTCCCGATGGGACCGTTCGCCCTGCTCGACCTGGTCGGCCTGGACACCTCGTTGGCCATCCTGGACGCCCTGTACGACGAGTTCCGGGATCCGAACTACTCGGCGGTCCCCTTGCTCCGGCGCATGGTGGCCGCTGAGCTCCTGGGTCGGAAATCGGGTCAGGGCTTCCACGACTATCGGAAGTAGCCAACAGCAACGGGGGACGTGACCACCTGCGACCGGAGCAATCTGGGTCGGACCGGAGCAATCTGGGTCGGACCGGAGCAATCTGGATCGGACCGGAGCAATCTGGATCGGATCTGCCTCCGAGCGAGACACAATGGAGGGATGAGCCACGTGGAAAAAGGCAACGGAGCAGACACCACGGCACAGAACAAAGCCGCACCCGACGCCCACGCACCGAAGCGGGACAAGCCGTGGGTGATGCGGACCTACTCCGGTCATTCCACCGCCAAGGCGTCCAACGCCCTATACCGGACGAACCTGGCCCGGGGTCAGACCGGTCTGTCGATCGCCTTCGACCTCCCCACCCAGATCGGGTACGACCCCGACTCCCCCGAGGCCGCCGGCGAGGTGGGCAAGGTCGGCGTGCCTGTCGTCCACCTGGGCCACATGAAACAGCTGATGGACCAGATCCCGGTCGAGACCATGAACACGTCGATGACCATCAACGCCACCGCCGCCTGGCTGCTCGGCCTCTACATCGCCAACGCCGAGGACCAAGGAGCCGACACCAGGAAGCTCTCCGGCACCACCCAGAACGACATCATGAAGGAGTACCTGTCCCGCGGCACCTTCATCTTCCCGCCGCTGCCCAGCCGCCGGTTGACCGTCGACACCATCGCCTACACCGTGCGCAACGTGCCCAAGTGGAACCCCATCAACGTGTGCAGCTACCACCTGCAAGAGGCCGGGGCCACCCCCCATCAGGAGGTGGCCTACGCCCTGGCCACGGCCATCGGTGTGCTCGACGCCGTACGCCAATCCGGTCAGGTGCCCGAAGCGGAATTCGCCTCGGTCGTCGGTCGGATCTCGTTCTTCGTCAACGCCGGGGTGCGCTTCGTGGAGGAGACGTGCAAGATGCGCGCCTTCACCTCACTGTGGGAGCGCATCTGCACCGAGCGCTACGGGGTGGACGACGAGAAGCTGAAGCGATTCCGCTACGGGGTCCAGGTCAACTCGCTCGGGTTGACCGAAGCCCAGCCGGAGAACAACGTCCCCCGCATCGTGCTCGAGGCCCTGGGCGTCACCTTGTCCAAGCGGGCCCGGGCCCGCGCTTTGCAGCTGCCGGCGTGGAACGAGGCCCTCGGCCTGCCCCGGCCGTGGGATCAGCAGTGGTCGCTCCGGATCCAGCAGATCCTGGCCTTCGAATCGGACCTCCTCGAGTACGACGACATCTTCGACGGCTCCAAGGTGATCGAGGCCAAGACGGCTGAGATCGCCGAGGCCTCCTGGGCCGAGCTGGCCGACGTGCTCGCCATGGGCGGTGCGTTCGAGGCCATCGACGAGCTCAAATCTCGATTGGTGGGCAGCCAGTCCGAGCGGGTGCACCGCATCGAGACCGGTGAGCAGCAGGTGATCGGCGTGAACTCCTTCACCGAGACGGCCCACTCCCCGCTGGCCCCGTCCCTGGACGAGGAGGGCGGCGGCATCGGCTCAGCCGGGGCGTCCATCCTGAGGGTCGATCCTGCGGTCGAGGCCGAGCTGCGCGAAGACGTGGAGCAATGGCGAGCGGCCCGGGACAACGGCGCCGTCCAGCGGGCGCTCGACGACCTCCGACGGGCAGCCGTTGGCGAGGACAACGTGATGCCGGCCACCATTGCCTTGGCCCATGCCGGTGGGACCACGGGCGAGTGGGCCGACGCCCTCCGAGAGGTGTTCGGCGAGTACCGGGCCCCGACGGGCGTGAGCGGGGGCGTGGGCCACCGGGGCAACGAGCTCTCCGGCGTCGTGGCCCGGGCCAAGGCGATGGCCGAGCGAGCCGGCGGCCCGCCCAAGCTGTTGGTGGCCAAGCCCGGACTCGATGGCCACTCCAACGGGGCCGAGCAGATCGCCGTAGCCGCCCGTGACGCCGGCTTCGAGGTCATCTACCAGGGCATCCGGCTGACCCCGGCCCAGATCGTGGCCGCAGCCAGGGACGAGGACGTCGACGTGGTCGGGATCTCCATCCTGTCGGGCAGCCATCTGGAGCTGGTCCCCGAGATCGTCGACCGCCTGCACGCTGCAGGACTCGACATCCCGGTCACGGTGGGAGGCATCATCCCCCCCGAGGATGCCGAGGTCTTGAAGGGGAAGGGCGTGGCCAGCGTGTACACGCCGAAGGACTACGAGTTGGAACAGATCATGGACGACTTGCTCGACCTGGCCGAGTCCCATCGGGCGGCCATCGCCCGCTGAGTTGGGTTTGGCGTATGCGGTCGGAGTGCCGGCGGGGAGCGGACCGCGGCTTCGAGTCGCCTCCAGGATCCGGTCTCGTCCCTGTGGGTCAGGTCTCGTCCCTGTGGGCAGGTCTCGTCCCTGTGGGGTCCGGTCTCGTCCGGTCTTGCTCAGCCCCGAGCCCAGGGACGCTCGCGGCGGGCCGCAGTGGGCTTGGTCCACCACCGACCGCTGAACCGCCATGCCGGGCCGGTGGACGGCTGGGGTGGTGGCGCCGCCACAGGACGGGGCCACGCTTGGTCAACGGCCGCGGCCAGCACGGCCAGCACGGCGGGATCGATCGCGGGTCGCGGGGCGAGGCCGCGCAACTCTGAGGGTGCGGTCGGGGTGGCCGGTGCCATCGGCCTGGCCGATGCAGTCGACGTGGCCGATGCAGCCGATGTCGTTGGAGCTGAGGGGCCGGTCGGGGCAGAACGGGCGGCACTCACAGGGGCATGTTCCCGTGCTTGCGCTTGGGTAACTCCTCGCGCTTGGAAGCCAGCAGAGCCAGGCTCCTCACCAGTACCCGGCGCGTCTCGGCGGGGTCGATCACGTCGTCGACATAGCCACGCTCGGCGGCGGCGTACGGGTTGGCGTAGCGCTCGGTGTACTCCTCGACCAGCTCCTTGCGTCGGGACACCGGATCGCTGGCCTCGGCCAGGTCCCGGCGGTACACGATCTCGACCGCGCCTTCGGGGCCCATAACGGCCAGCTCGGCGGAGGGCCAGGCATAGGCCAGATCGGCGCCGATGGACTTGGAGTTCATGACCACGTAGGCGCCGCCGTAGGCCTTACGGGTGATGATCTGTACCCGAGGAACCGTCGATTCGCAGTAGGCGTAGAGAAGCTTGGCACCATGGCGGATGATCCCGCCGTACTCCTGATCGGTTCCGGGCATGAACCCGGGTACGTCGACGAAGGTGACCAGGGGGATGTTGAAGGCGTCGCAGGTCCGGACGAACCGCGCCCCCTTCTCTGCGGCATCGATGTCGAGCACGCCGGCGAGCATCTGAGGCTGGTTGCCCACGATGCCGACCACATGCCCGTCGACCCGGGAGAACCCGCACACCAGGTTCATGGCCCAGTGGTGGTTGACCTCGAAGAACTCACCGTCGTCGACGACCGCCTCGATGACCTTCTTCATGTCGTAGGGCTGGTTGGGCGACGCCGGCATCAGCGCGGTCAGCTCAGGCGTGGCCCGATCGGGGTCGTCACCGGTGCTGATGACCGGGGGCTCTTCCAGGTTGTTGGAGGGCAGGAAGGACAGGAGGTAGCGCACGTCGTCGAGGCACGCCTTCTCATCGGGAGCCACGAACGCGGCCACGCCCGACTTGGTGGCATGGCTCATGGCGCCACCTAGCTCCTCCAAGGTGACGTCCTCACCGGTCACCGTCTTCACCACGTCAGGACCGGTGATGAACATGTGGCTGGTGCCCTCGACCATGAAGATGAAGTCGGTCATGGCCGGGCTATAGACGGCGCCGCCGGCACAAGGGCCGAGGATCACGCTGATCTGGGGAATGACGCCGGATGCCTGGGCATTGCGGTGAAAGATCCCACCGTAGGAGTGCAGAGAGACGACGCCCTCTTGGATACGTGCTCCAGCGCCGTCGTTCAGCCCAATCATGGGGACACCGATCGATGCGGCCAGGTCCATCACCTTGTGGATCTTCTCGGCGAACACTTCGCCCAAGGCCCCACCGAAGACGGTGAAGTCCTGGCTGAATACGCAGACCCGCCGGCCGTCGATCTCTCCGAACCCGGTGATCACCCCGTCGGTGAAGGGCCGGTTGTCCTCGAGGCCCATGCCATGGGCCCGGTGGCGGGCCAGCATGTCGAGCTCCTGGAAGGAACCGTCATCGAGCAGATAGTCGAGGCGCTCCCGGGCGGTCATCTTGCCTTTGGCGTGGTGTTTCTCGATAGCTCTCGCTGATCCGGCGTTCCTCGCCTGCTCGCGTCGCTCAGCGAGCTCCTCCAACCGTTGGGTCATCGGGTGGTCCATGAGGCCTGAGGCTACCGGACCCGCTCACCTGGTCCCATCCGACCTGCTCGGAGCACTGGGTGCACGGCCTCGCCGCCCTGGGGGCGGCCGTCCGCTGACGGGGCCGTGACTGGGTCACATAACTCGATTTCCGGCCGGGAGTGCTTCCCAGGCGGGGCTTTCACCCAATTCAGGCCGGGCTGTTCACCCAATGTGGCCCGCACCAGACGTAGGTGACCGGGTTCTGCGAGGCTGAGCTCAGGTAAGCGCCCACATTTCGGCCTCGGTACCTCCGCTCGAGCTCGGGGTCACGCTCGCCGGTGAGAGCCCAACGGGGAGCGTGCGGCGAGGCAGCGGTCTGGGCCGGTGCTGCCTGGGCTTGCTGGGTTGGGGCTGGCTGGGTTGGGGCTGGCTGGGTTGGGGTTGGCTGGGTTGGGGCTGGCCGGGTTTGGGTTGGCGGCGCCGACCAGCTCGGTTGCGCTGGCTGAACCGGTTCAGCAGTCGCTGGCGGCTCGGCCTGCTTCCACCCATCGATCCTGTAGACCGCCCGCACGACGTCGTCGACCACAGCCAGGGCCCATTGCGGCGAGCGCCGATCCTGAGGGTCGGTCCAGCGGCGACCGATCTTCCAACCCGAGCCGATGGCCTCGTCGAGCTGAGCGTCAGATGCCCCAGGGCCGCATGACTTACCCAGTCGGAGAAGCACGACCCGGTGGCTCCGCTTGATCTTGGCCGGCTTGGCCAACACGGTGTTCAGCGCAGTGGCCGCGATGCGCTGAGGGGGAAGGGCGCGGCGAGCACTCGATGCTCCACTGACCGCACCATCCCCACCGACCGAACCGTCGCCACCGACCGAACCGTCCCTACCTCCTCGGTCGATTCCGCCGGTCCGCTCGACCCCGATCCCCCTTCCGGACCGAAGTCCAAGTGCGTCCTGGGCCACTGCCTCCACGAGCCGCGCCTCATCGGAACTGAGCCCGTAGCGCAGGATGTCGATGCGCACCGGTCGACCACCCGCCTCGATCTCTCGGATGCGATCCAGAACAGGAAACGAGCGCCCACCGGGCTGGTCGGTGCTCAAGCTCGACTCGTCGCCAGGCGCCCTACTACCGGTGCCGATGGGCTCGGCCACCTGAGCCACCCGGGAAACCTGGCCCGACTCGCCGAGACCTGTTGCCGCATCACGGGAACCGGTCGGCTCGGAGACCTCGCCCGACCCGCCGGCCATTCGGGCGGCCTGCAGATGTCGAAAACACCGATCGTTCCGTCCCCGGCCAGCGAAGAACGCCCGGCCCGTCCGCGGATCGACCAGGAGATACACGTAGGAGCGGAGCTTCTCGCCTATTCCGGGTGCGAACCCCTCGTCCATGAACGTGTTCCTTGAGGTTGGTCGGTGTTGTCTAGTAGTATTTAATGCCTTTTTAACCTAATTACGGGCATTTGGTCTTCCGTAACGTTGGTCGTCGCTCGGGTTGGGGAGACCCCTACTCCTGCACCAGCTCGATCAGCGTGCCGAAGGCCGATTTGGGGTGGACGAACGCGACCGTGGTGCCCCGGGAGCCCGGCCGCGGGGCCTGGTCGATCATCTGGCCGCCGTGGTCCTTCACGGCTTGGACGGCGAC
>DASXMT010000098.1:0-4713 GCA_036495505.1 Acidimicrobiales bacterium
CAGCTCATCATGGCTCCCTATTTCGGCGATCCGGCCGCCGTCGAGGACGACGATCCGGTCGGCAGCGCGCGCCGTCTGGAGGCGGTGGGCGATGACGACGGTGGTCCTGCCGTGCGATACCTGCTGCATGGCCGCCGCCACTCGGGCCTCGGTGGCCAGGTCGAGATTGGACGTGGCTTCGTCCAGCAGCAGCACGACGGGGTCGACCAGCTCGGCCCGGGCGAGGGCGATCAGCTGGCGCTGGCCTGCGGAGAGCGACCGTCCCCGGTCCGACAACTCGTGCCGGTATCCGCCGGGCAGGGCGGCGATGAAATCGTGCGCACCCACCGCTCGAGCCGCCGCCTCCACGTCGGCGTCGGCCGCATGGGGTCGTCCGTAGGCGATGTTGTCCCGGATCGTCCCCGAGAACAGGAATGCCTCTTGGGGCACGTACCCCAATTGGTGACGGAACGAGTTGAGATCGAAGGTCCGGATGTCCTGTCCGTCAATGCGCACGCTTCCTTCGTCGGGATCGTAGAAACGGGCCAGTAACTTCATGACCGTCGATTTCCCCGCTCCGGTCTCGCCGACGAGCGCCACCGTCTCCCCGGGCTCGATGTGCAGGTTGATGCCTTGGAGGGCCTCGGGCGGCTTGGTCGGTCGTGAGTCCCAGAGCTGGATGCTTCGGGTATCGGCGGGGCCGCGCCGTTCGCCTGGTCCGGCGCCGGTGACGCCGGGTCGGCTGATGACGGCTGGATAGGAGAATCGGACGTTGTCCAGGGTGATGGCACCTGTGAGCCGTCCGGGGTCCACGGCGTGATCGGCCTGGGGGGTGAGGGTCTCGAGCTGCATGAGCTCGGAGATCCGGCCCACCGAGACCCGGGTCTGTTGCCACGAATCGAAGACCTGGGAGAGCTGCTGGATGGGCGAGAAGAAGAGGTCGATGTAGAGGATGAAGGCGATCAGGGCTCCCGAGGCCAGATGGCCGCTGGCGATCAATCCGGCACCCACTCCCAACACGATGGCGTCGGCACCAGCCGAGAGGAACTGGACGAAGGGAAAGTACGTGGCCACCAGGCGCTGGGCCGCCACCCGCGAGTCCAGGTAGTCATGGCCCAACCGGTGGAATCGCTGTCGCGTCTCCTTCTCGTGGACGAAGGCCTGCGCTTCTCGCACCCCCGACAGGCTCTCCTGGAAGTCGGCATTGACGATGGCGATGCGCTCCCGGGACAGATCGTAGAGACGCGATGCTCTCCGGCGGAAGATCACGGTAGCGATGGCCAGCGGTACCACGACTGCCAACGTGCAGAGGCCGAGTTCGGTATTGATCAGCACCAGGGCGGCACCCACGCCTACGAAGGTGACGATCGAGACCAGCGCGGAGAGCAGGCCGTTCTCGATGAGCGATTCGAACTGATCGACATCGGTGGTCATGCGCGTCATGATCCGACCGGCCATCTCGCCCTCGTAGTAGTCGAGAGAGAGGCGCTGGAGCTGGGCCCAGATACGGATCCGGAGCGACAGCATGATCCGCTGCGCGGCCCGGCCGGTGACGAAGGTCTCGCCGATCTCGTCGAGCAGGTCGGCCAACGTGATGACCAGGTAGATGGCCGATGCAGCGAACAGCACGCCCACCGATCCGGCCGAGACACCGCTGTCGATTCCCGTCTTGACCAGCTGCGGGCCGGCAATGGAAGCCAGCGCGTCGAGGACGACCAGGACCAGGCCGATGAGCAGCGGCTTGCGGAACTCCTTGAGCAGCCGTCTCAGGTTGAAGCGGCGGTCGTGCCGGGACTCCTCGGCCACATCCACGGTGGGGAAGTCCTTGACCGGGCGCAACGAGGCCACCCGGGCCAGGAGCTCGGGGGTGGGGGCCAGATTGCGGCGCCACCCGCCGCCGCTGCCACCACCGAGTCCCGGGCCGAGGCTCGGGGCGCCGAGGGAGGGGCCGGCACGTGCGTCCCCTGCGCCTGTGTGCCCGTTTCCGGACCATGCCGACTCGGTGGTGCCGTCGTTCCCGGTCGGCGAGGAGAGGGCGGCGAGCGCCTCGATGCTGTCGCCGACCTGCTCGGCGTCTTCCTCCTCGAGCCCGGAGAGGAGGGTCCGATAGGTGGCGCTGCTCGCGAACAGCTCGTCGTGAGTCCCGTGTTCGAGCACCCGTCCGTGCTCCATGACGGCGATGCGGTCGGCCAGGTGGAGCGTGGAGCGTCGGTGGGCGATGAGCAGGGTGGTCCGGTCGACCATGATCTGGCGGAGGGCGTCGTGAATGGACTCTTCCACTCGGGCGTCCACCGCGCTGGTGGCGTCGTCGAGGATCAGGATTCGCGGGTCGTAGAGGATGGCGCGGGCCAGACAGATGCGCTGTCGCTGTCCGCCCGAAAGGGTCAATCCCCGTTCCCCCACGACGGTTTCGTAGCCGCGGGGGAGGTTCTCGATGAACTGGTGCGCCTCGGTGGCCCGGGCCGCCGCCTCGATCTCGGCATCGGTGGCCTCGGGGCGCCCGTAGGCGATATTGGCGCGCACGGTGTCGGAGAAGAGAAAGCTCTCCTCGAACACCACGCCGACTTGGCGACGCAGTGAGTGCAACGAGACGTCGCGCACGTCGTGCCCGTCCACCATGACGGCACCCTGATCGGGGTCGTAGAACCTGGATACCAGCATGGCCGCGGTCGATTTGCCGTTACCGCTCGGTCCCACGATGGCCAGCCGCTCGCCGGGAGCAATGTGTAGATCGAGCCCTTGGAGCACCGGGTGCCCGTTGCCGTAGGCAAAGTGGACGTCGCAGAAATCGATTGCCCCCCGCAGAGTGGGTAGATCGACGGCGTCGGGGTCGTCGGCAATGGTGGGCTTCAGATCGAGCAGCTGGAAGATGCGCTCCACGCCCGCTCGCGCCTGCTGGCCGACGGTGAGCACTCCCGCGAGCTGGCGGGCGGGGGACATCAATTGGGCGATGTAGGTGGAGAAGGCTAGGAAGGTGCCGAGGGTGATCTCGTGGTGCAGGGCGAGCCAACCGCCAAAGGCGAGGATGGCGACCTGGCCGATGGTGGGTACGGCCTGGAGCAAGGGCTGGTATCGCGACTGGAGCCGGACGGCCCGCATCTGGGAGCCATAGAGCTTCACCGAGGCGTCGGAGACCCGCTCGAGCTCGCGGTGCTCCTGGCCGAAGGCCTTGACCACTCGGACGCCGTTGACGTCCTCGTCCACGATCTGGGCCACGTCGCCCTCGCGTTGCTGCCCGTCCCAGGTGGCCGGGAAGATCCGCCACCGCATGCGGTACGAGATGAGTAGGAGCGCGGGAGCCACGATGACGCTCACGGTGGCCAACAGCGGCGACAGGTAGATCATGACGCCGAGCGAGAGCAGCATCAGGAGCACGTTGCCGCTCATGATGGGGAAGAAGCTGAGGAGGCCCTGCACCAGGGTCGAGTCGGAGTTGGCCCGCGCCACCAGCTGACCGGTTGGCATCCGGTCCAGGTTGTCGAAGTCCATCGACTGGAGGTGGTCGTGCATGTCGTTGCGCATGTCGTATTGCACGGCAAGCGCCACCCGACCTCCCCGGTAGCGTCGGAGATAGGCGCACCCGAACGCCGCGGCGGCCAAGACGATGAGGAGCGCGAGCCACGGCCACAGCGCCGACTGATGGCTGAGGATCACTCCGTCGACGATCTGTCGTTCGACGAGGGGGACCAGAGTCAAACACGCGCTACCCAGTACGGCCCCAGCGAGAGAGAAGACCATGTCGCGCCGGTGGCGGAGCATGTAGCCCCACAGTCGACGGACCCAATGGGACTTCTGCGTCGGCGTCGGGTCCAGCGTCGGCGTCGACTGCTCCGACTCTGTCGGAGCTGACGTCGGGATCAGCGTCGGCGCGAAGTCATTTCGATTCATAGGCGACCCTGGCGGTGACGTTGGGCCACGACCTCGTCGATGGCCGCGCCCATCCACACCAGGGAGCGGAGGAGCTGCTCGCCGTCGGGCGTCCGGTCGCCGAGATCCGTGATGCGCTCGACCATCGCCGCCTCGACCCGTTTCAGGACCATCTTCCCCTCCGGGGTGAGACGGAGGACGGCCACTCGCTGGTCGTCATCTCCTCGGGAGCGGACCAGGAGACCCCGGTGGCACAGCGCCTCTACCGTGGCGCTCACCGTCGGCTTGCCGATGGCCAGTCGGTCGGCGATCCGCGAGGCCCGCTCGTCACCCGAGGCGATAGCCGACAGCACTCGGTAGTGAGCGAGGTTGAGCTCGCCCGAGGCCCGCTCAAGTTGGCGCGACGCCCGCGCCAGGGCCCGAACCGCCTCCACTGCCAGCGATTCGTCGCTGCGCCGTACCCTGTCGGGGCTTGAGGCCGGAGTTGCCTCGATCGGAGAGTTCACAGCCACAGGATAGTGACTTAGTTCGCCCGTCGAACCATTCCGATAAGGCACGGGGACGGGCCCCAGTTCCGGGTAGGGCAACGGCCCCAGTTCTGGTCAGGACCACCGGGCCCCAGTTCCGGTCCGGCCGGCCGGGCACCCCGGGCCGCCTCGAACGGGCCGGGGTTCCTCGGTTCGGCCCGTGCTCAGGTCACCAGAGCTGATCCAGGTAGCTATCGGTGCCGATGACGGTGGGAAGGAACGGGGCGGCAAAGGTGACCCGCCCGGCACCACCACCGTCGATGTCGTCGCCGTACTGTCGGAAGGCGTCCCAACACCGATCGGGCTCCTCGGTGAGAAAGCACAGCTGCAGAACGCGGTT
>DASXMT010000099.1:0-2574 GCA_036495505.1 Acidimicrobiales bacterium
ACCAACGGATCGATGTAGTTCTCGACCGTACCCTCTAGCTCGGCCTGCTCGAACCCGAGTCCCTGGCAGTAGAAGGCCAAAGACCGGTCGAGGTCGGCAACACAGATGCCAAAGTGGGTGAACGCTTCAATATGCATCGGACTCCTTGGATCTCGTGATGCGGATGGTGGTGGCACGGAGGGCTCAGACCGGTGTGCCGTCGTCGCGAAACGCAGTGAACTCGTCGAAGGACAGGTTGGATCCGGCCAGGCTGGGAAGGCCGCCCGGGGTATCGGCGAACTGCACCAGCTCGATCCAGTTGCCGCTCGGGTCGCGTACGAACGAGAACACGCACCGTTCGGGGAAGGCCGGGTCGATCGACGGGCGGAGACCGTGGGCCCCGCCGCTGTCCACCAGCCGGGCGTGCGTCCCCATGAGGTCGTTCACCACCAGGGTGAGCATGGTGAGCCCTCGCCGAATGATCGGTGTGACGTCGACGGGCGTCGCCGCTGCCTCGAGGAAGAGCACGGTGTTCCCGACGCGGTAGCCGTCTCCCACCTGACGCCCGCCCATGCCGTCGACGATGAAGCGGCGCTGCGCATCGATGTCGTTGACCTCGAGCACCAATCCGACCTCGTCGACGCCCTCGTGGCCGGCCGGCACCACGGTGACTTCCAGCCCATCCGGATCGCGGAGCGTGCGAGGCCGGCGGGCGGCCGCATCAGCCACGATCAGGCTGCGGTAGCCGGTCACGGCCGATTCGAGCAGTGTGCTCGAGGCGTTGATCTTCAGCCAGGATCCGTGGAGCTCGTAGAAGATCTCCTCGTGGCCCTCGATGATCTCGTCCCGCTGGACCAGCCGGAGCCCGAGTTCGGACTGGTAGAACTCGCACATGGCTGGGCCGTGGTCGGTCGGCACACCGAAGTCGAGGCCCGGACGGGCGAGCAGGGGGCTGGTGGTCGTTTTCACGAGAAGGCAGGGATCACTTCGCGGCCGAACAGTCGGATCATGTCGGCCATCTCCTCGAAGCTGCCCATCGAGGAGATGGCCGAGTTGCCGGCGGGAAGCCCCGCTCCGAAGGCGGCATGGAGGTGGGAGCACCCGGTCTCGCGCTCGTAGCGCCTGATCTGCTCGATGACCTGGTCGGGGTCACCCCAGAGCAGTCGGTCACGGGCGATCTCCTCAGGACTGACCGATTCGCCGGCATCGATACGGGCGAACAGCCTCTTTTCGACGTCATCCTCTACCGACTCTCGCCAGTGCTCCATCAGGCCGTCGACGTAGGCCGGGAGCACCTCGTCCCTGACCTGTTTCCCGTCTGGAGACAGCCAGGCATAGCGACGCAGGATCCAGTCCGGCTCTTTCCCGGTGCGTTGGCACGACGACCGGTACGTCTTCAGGCAGGCTCGAGCTTTGCTCAAGGACTGCACCGGCCCGCAGAGCCAGGCGTCCCCCAGCCGTGCGGCCCGATCCACCGCGGCGTCGGCTACACCAGCCACCCACAGCGGGGGATGCGGTCGTTGCACCGGTCGGGGATACACGGTGAGCTCGGGGAAGTGACAGAACTGCCCCTCGAATGCCACGTTCTCCCCGGTCCACACCAGGCGGAGGATCTCGAGGGCTTCTTCCATGCGCGCGCCACGCTGGGCAAAGGTTGCCCCTTGCACCTCGTACTCGAGCGGCCACCAACCCAAGCCCACGCCGAGCGACACCCGCCCACCGGACATCTCGTCGATGGTGGCGACCTGCTCGGCCACCCGGATCGGGTTGTGGGCCGGCAGCAAAAAGATCCCGGTACCGACCCTCAGCGATTCGGTCCGAGCGGCCACGGCGGCGAGGAACGTCAGCGGGTCGCTCATGATCCCGGGCATGAAGGAGTGGTGCCCGGTGGTCGCGGTATCGAACCCGGAGGCTTCGGCCACCCGGGCCAGCTCGAAACTCTGATGGTACGGGTCCCGATGACTCAGGTCCCGCAGCAGCGGCAATGAAAGCGAGAACTTCACGGGCGCTTAGCTCGCGCCGCTCGCAACGACGTCGAGCGATTCCGGACCGTACTCGAGCGGGTGTGCGACACAGTGCCACTCGTAGCCCGGGGCCAGCTCCAGTGATCCAGGCGGGAACAGGTCGAGCATCTCCTCGAGGACGACTTTGCCGACCATGCGGGTCAGGTGGTTGCCCAGGCACAGGTGAGGACCCGCACCGAAGGCAAGGTGTTCGGGGGGGCTTTCCCGATCGAGCCGGAACTCCCCCCCGTGGGGATAGACGGCGTCGTCTCGGTTGGCCGATGCGATGCCCATCATCACGTGGTCGCCCTGACGCACGGGACACCCTCCGATCTCGGTGTCCTCCAGGGCGCTCCGGAAGAGGAAGGTGACCGGCGCTTCGAACCGCAGCGATTCCTCGACGGCTGTAGGGATGCGCGTTCGGTCATCGGCGATCGCCTGGGTGAAGTCGGGAACGTCGGTCACGTACCGGTACAACAGGTTCCCGATCATGTAGCTGGCCGAGAGAGAACCGGCCAGGATGTTGACGGCCAGCGTACGGACGTGCTGTTCGTGCAGCTGCCAGCCGTCAGCGTCCGAAGACCGGACCATG
>DASXMT010000100.1:0-2007 GCA_036495505.1 Acidimicrobiales bacterium
TTGCCGTTGCCGCTCGCGAGCACCCGCTGGGACCAGAACTCCGTCAGTCGCGCCGCTTCATCGGCGAGGTTCACTTTTTCCATGACGCCGATCCTGGCAGGAGGCAAGAGCCGCTGCCAGTGGTAGAAATGCCATGTCCCGCTCCGGCCGCGTGTCCTGTTCGTCGCCGATCTTGCCCAGCGTGCCCACCTCAGCGTGACCACGCTGCACCGGCGATTCCGTGCCCAGATGCGACGGCGGACCGGGCTCAGCCCATCCCAGTCCGCAGCCGCTTCGCGTACGAGTGACCGGGGACTCACGGCCCGCCGTCGCCGAGGAAGGGGCGGGCAGGCTCCCGCCGCAGTGGCTGGCTGCCCATTTCCGCGTACCGGGTCATCAGGACGAGGTTGAGGGCTGACTCTAGGCTGTCCAGCTGCGCTTGCAGTCGACGTAGCCGAGGGCCGATGTCCGCCGCGATCTCGTGTCGCAGGTAGCGCACGCACAGCGCGCCGCCCGCCAGTACGCCGATGAGGGTTCCGAGGAGGAAAATCAAGGGGGTCATTGTAAGTCTCCCTTCTGTGGCATCATCCTTTGGTATCTCCTGTTTGGCACATTCCAAACTGAAGATGCCAGAGGAAGGTGGATATCGTTCCATGCCATAGGTATTCTGACGAACCCACCTACCACCTAGGCATCAAGGTTCGCTCGGGCCCCTGGCGATCAAGGCTCAAAATCTGCACTTTCCCAGCTCAGAGGTGTGCTCGACTCGCATGACGGTGATCAGCGATAAGTTGACGCTGGTGGTGCTAGGCCCTACTCTGATCTCCATGGCACATGCCAGTGGTCGGGTACATGGCAGTAGTCGGCACGAGACGAGGCTTGCGCCTGCGGCGTCCCCCCAGCCCCGAGCCACGCCTGTCATCCGGTTGGCCAAAGAGGGGGACGCAGCATGGCGGATTTGAGTCCGACCGTTCGCCAACGCGAACTCGGCCTGAGGTTGCGCGAGTTGCGGACCGCGAAGAACCTGACGGTCGAGATGGTCGCGAAGGATCTTCTTTGCTCCCCGACCAAGATCAGTCGGGCCGAGACGGGCGTGCGCCGCGCTACGTTGCGGGATGTCAGGGACCTGTGCCGGATCTACGAGGTTGATCCCGAGACGTCGGCCGAGCTGATGGCACTGGCCAGGGACGCCTACCAGCCGGGCTGGTGGACCAAGTATGACGATCTCAAGATCGCTCCCCTCATCGGCATGGAGCAGTCCGCCACCGCCATCACGGACTTCGGCATGTACTTCCTCCCGCCCCTGTTCCAGTCGGAAGACTACGCTCGCGCCATTATCAAGGGCATTGCCCCGAAGATCGCCGAGAAGATCCTCGATCAGCGGGTGGAAGCCAGAATCGAGCGGCAGAGGCTTCTGCACGGGCCCACGCCGCCGAGGTACCGCGTGCTGCTCGACGAGGCGGTCTTGCGCCGTCACATAGGCGGCCCGGCGGTGATGAGGGACCAGCTCGACCGTATCCTCTCGCTCATACGGGAGGAAAAGACGACGGTCCAGGTCATCCCTTACACGGTCGGGGCCTACGGCGCCGAAGACAGTAACTTCACCTACATGGAATTCGGTGGCACCAAGCTCCCGGATCTGGTGTACGTCGAGACCCTGGTCAGTCAGCTGTACATAGAACGGCCGGACGAGGTCGAACGATATAGCGAGGCGCTCGACCACCTCCGCGACTCAGCGCTTAACCCGCGGGACTCGGCCAAGAAAATCGAGGAAATTCGCGACGAATTCTAAGCTTGCGAATTGTCCCCAGCTAAGCCTTCCTCGCTGTATGTCAACTCATCACATATTAGGAGATATTTATCATGGATAGATCGCGTGGTCGCGATAGTCTCACCTGGCTCACCGCTCTCAGCTGCAACGGCGGCGCGTGCGTGCAGGTCGCGACCGACCAGAACACCATCTTGATCAGAAACTCCCGGCAGCCCGACGGCCCCTTGGTTGAATATACACCGGAGGAATGGCATGAA
>DASXMT010000101.1:0-3557 GCA_036495505.1 Acidimicrobiales bacterium
CCTCCTCCAATGTGTCATCGAGCACGGCAGCCGCCTCGTCGACCCCGTCGGAGGCGTCGTGGGGGTGCAGCCCCACGGTGGCCCAGGCCTCGATGCCTTCGGCCCGGGCCGCCGAGCCCGGGGCACTGAAGCTCCGAGCCAGCGCCACCGCCTCTTCGGACGAACGGGCGCCGGTCCCGACACAGACCAGCCGAGTCACGCCGGCCTCGGAAGCACGAGCCAGAGCGGCGTTCAAGGCCGTGGCGTGCTCGCCGTTGATCGCCCGTCCGACGTCCGGGCCAGCTTCGCCGCGGTCCCGAGGTTCCTCCAGGAACTCATCTTGGAGATGGCAATGGGAGTCGAACCACTCCAGGACGGCGTCGCTCATCGTCTCCCTCCGGCCCTGTTCACCATCGCGTGCCCCTGGCAATTCATCGCCATGTTCCTCCGGTGTTCATAGCGCCAACGGTCACGACGCGCCGATCATGCCTTCCGCCGCGGGAACAAGGGCTCGCCCTTTTCCACGGGAAGTCCTCCGGGATATCGGCCCCAGGATGCGTCCTCGGGAAGTCGACCCTCCGAGGGACTGCCGCTCAGGCCGATCCGGTGCCATATCTCGTCGGCGGCGGTGGGCATGGCCGGTGAAATGAGGAGGGCCACGATCCGGAGGACCTCGAGGGCGCTGCCCAGGACTGCATCGACCTCCGGTCCCGGTTCCGACTTCCACGGCTCGGCCGTCTCGAGCTCGGCATTGGTCTCGCGGATCAGGCGCCAGGTCGCCTCGAGGGCCAGGTGGGGCAAAGAGGCATTCCAGGCCTCGACGGCATCGGCGCCCACCGCACCGGCCACCGCGGCCAGCCGGCTGTTGCCGTCAGGCGCAGGCCCGATTCCGTTGCACTTGCTGCCGACCACGGTGGCCACGCGGGCCACCAGATTACCCAGGTTGTTGGCCAAGTCGGCGTTGTAGCGAGCGGTGATGCCCTCGGCTGAGAAGTCGCCATCGGAGCCCAGGTGGGTGTCGCGCAAGAGGTGGTAGCGCACGGGGTCAACCCCGTAGTCGGCCACCAGATCGCCAGGGGCGATCTGGTTGAGGCTCGACTTGGACATCTTCTCGCCCCCAACCAGCAGCCAACCGTGGACCTGCACCTGGTGGGGCGGGTCGATGCCCGCGGCCATGCACATGGCCGGCCACCACACGCAGTGGAACCGGATGATCTCCTTGCCGATGAGGTGGTGAACGGCCGGCCACCAGGCGGCGAACCGCTCCTCGTCTTCGCCGTACCCGATGGCCGTCAGGTAGTTGACCAGCGCGTCATACCAGACGTAGAACACGTGCTCGCTGTCCCAGGGCACCGGGACGCCCCAACTGATCGAGGTGCGGGTGATCGAGATGTCGTGGAGCCCGCCCCTGATGAAGCTGAGGGCCTCGTTGCGCTTGGACTCCGGTATCACGGCGTCGGGTTGCTTCTCGTACCACTCGACGAGCCGGTCCTCGAAAGCGCTCAGCCGGAAGAAGTAGTTGTCCTCCTCCAGGACCTCCACCGGGGTCCGGTGGATCGGGCACAACAACCCGTCCAGCAGCTCGGCCTCGGTGTAGTACTGCTCACAGGAGACGCAGTAGAGCCCGCTGTACGTGTCCTTGACGATCCAGCCGTTGTCGTAGATCTGCTGGAGGAACTGCTGCACCGTCCGGTGGTGCCGGGGCTCGGTGGTGCGGATGAAGTCGTCGTTGCTGATGTTCAGCTCGTCCCACACTGCCGCGAACCGGGTCGAGAGCTGATCGGTCCACTCCTGGGGGGTGACACCGTGCTCCTCGGCGGCCCGGGCCACCTTCTGACCGTGCTCGTCCGTGCCCGTCAGGAAGAAGACGTCATCTCCGGCCAGCCGGTGCCAGCGGGCCAGTGCATCGGCATTGACCGTGGCGTAGGCGTGGCCGACGTGCGGGGCGTCGTTGACGTAGTAGATCGGGGTCGTGACGTAGAAGCGGGGCACCGCCGGTAGCGTACCGACCCGAACCGACCGGACAGACCGCTGGTCGCTCGGCTCACCAATTCCGACCGACCGCTGGTCCCCCCGCTCACCAATTTGCGACGTGGCAACCGCCCATTCCGGTGCGCTCGGTATAGCGCTGGTGGTATGCCTCCGCAGGCCAGAAGGTCGATGCAGGCCTCACTTCGGTGACGATGGGGCGCCTGAACCGGTCCTGGAATTGCTGTACCGACTCCTTGGCCTGGCGCTCTTGTTCGTCGCTGTAGGTGAACACCGCCGATCGGTACTGGGTGCCACGGTCGGGACCCTGCCGATTGAGCGTGGTGGGGTTGTGGTGGCGCCAGAAGGCCTCGAGCAGCTCGGGATAGGACACCACGGCAGGGTCGAAGGTGACCAGGACCGTCTCGGCATGTCCGGTGGTCCCTGAACACACCTGCTCATAGGTGGGCTTGGCCACGAACCCGCCCTCGTAACCGGAGATAGCGTCCACCACTCCGGGCACGGCCAGGAAGAACTCCTCCACTCCCCAGAAGCAGCCGGCGGCAAAGGCGGCCAGAGCCAGGCCCTCGGGAACATCTTCAGGCTCGACCGCCGGTGCTTGTGTTGTATCCATCCGTGATCGTCCGAACATCGCTAGTCCTTTCTGCCTCCATCGCACGCGCTTCGTCCATTCCGCTCTCGTTGGATTCAACTCCGCCCCTGTTGGAACCGTTCCAAAATTGCTTCTGTTCTACTCAACCCCCTCATCGAGCTCGGCATTCCGATCGCCGGCTTGGCCATCAGCGGCTTTGGTGGCCAAGGCCAGGTCATAAACGCGCCGGCGCGGAATTCCGAATTGGGCGGCCACCGCATCGACGGCGCCGCGGGTTCGGTCGCCCGCGGCCAGGCGGGCGGCGATGGCCGACACGACCTCGGCATCCTCCACCTCTGGGACGGTCATGGGCGGTGCCCCCTCGACCACCAACACCACCTCGCCTCGTACGCTCGCCTCGGCCGCCCAGCTCCGTGCCTGGTCGAGGGTGCCCCGCCACACCTCCTCGTGAATCTTGCTCAGCTCCCGGGCGATAGCCACCCGTCGGCTCCCACCCAGGGACGCGGCCAGGTCGCCCAGGGTCCCCGAGACCCGGCCGGGGGCCTCGAAGAGCACGGTCGTCCGCTCCTCTCCGGCCAACTGTTCCAACCGGCGGCGGCGATCTCGGCCTGATCGCGGGAGGAATCCCTCGAAGCAGAAGCGATCGGTGGGCAGCCCGCTGACCACCAGGGCGGCAACCACCGAGGATGGGCCCGGTATCACCGATACCGTTGCCCCTGCCTCAGCCGCGGCGGCGACCAGACGGCTGCCTGGGTCCGAGATCCCGGGCATACCCGCGTCACTGATCACGGCCACCGTCCGACCGGCGGCCACTTCCTCGAGGACCTGGGCGATGCGGTCGTCCTCGTTGTGCTCGTGCAACGACCGAAGTGTTGCCCCGGTGATCCCAGCGTGGGTCAGGAGCTTGCGCGAGTGCCGGGTGTCCTCGCAGTAGATGACCTGGGCGCCGGCCAACGTTTCCACCGCGCGGGGCGAGAGGTCGCCCAGGTTCCCTATG
>DASXMT010000102.1:0-2476 GCA_036495505.1 Acidimicrobiales bacterium
TGCTGGCCAGATGCACCGTCTGAAGCCCGGTGGGCTCGCCGTGCACACCACCGAGCTGAACCTGTCATCGGACACGGACACCATCGCCGAAGGCGCCGAGGGTGGCATGGTCCTCTATCGGCGACGGGACGCGGAAGACCTGGTGAGGCGGCTGAGGGCCGACGGCCATCGGGTCGCGTACGACCTGTCGGAGGGCAGCTGGCCGGCCGACAGGCACGTCGACGTCCCGCCGTACAGCCGCACGCACCTCCGGACCAAGCTGGGGGAGTACGAGACGACCTCGATTGCTCTGGTCATCCAGAAGAGCAACGATAGGAGGGCATGGTCCCGGGCCGCGCCTCTACTGGCACGACAGCGCTGGGCCGCCCGCATGCACGACAATGGTGTGGTGACGGCGGACCAACGGCTGTGAGCGGGCGATGACCGATCCTGGGGAGCCTCAGGAGCCTGACTCGACGCGTCGGGAGGACCCGACCGGCGGGTTTCAGCTCGACGGCGTCTCGCTCGTGGGCGATCCGTCCGTCGCCCCGGAGGTGGTCGAGGGATTGACCCTGCTGTTCGATGCCACCGGCTTCGTCATCGTCGGGCCCGAGCCCGGCGCGTCGCGACGGGTGGAGTGGTCGGCCGTGACCATGGCGGTGGTTGGCCTGGTGGTGGCGGGGACCGACGGCGGGATTGCCACGCCGCTCGATGTCACCGCTTCGGCCCGCACGGTTCGGTTCATGCTCCCGGCCAGCCGGGTGTCACAAGCGCAGGTCTCGTTGCTGGAACGCCGGCTCCTCGAGTGGAAGGGCCCGACCGGCCCCGAGCCCGAGCCCGAGCCCAGCTTGTACTCGGCTCGACCAGGCCCCTGGCCGTCGCCCGGCGGCTGGGCACAACCGGCGGTCGGCCCCCCACCGGTCGGCCCCCCGGCGGGCGCGTGGCCACGACCCACCGCTGGCACGCAATGGGCCGGCGGTCAACCACCGAGGTTTGCCAACCCGTCAACGGGGACGCCCGAAGCTGGTTGGACTGTTCACCCGGTTGACCATCTGGCCGAACACTCGCGAAGGCGCCGGCGCAAGATCGTGGGCATGTGCCTGTCGGGGCTGCTCATCCTGGCCGGTGTGGGAATCTGGGTGGGTCTGGCCTCGACCGGCCAGTCGACGAGCTCGACCATCCAGCCGTCTCCCGATCAACAGCTTGCCCAGAAGGTCATGCTCAACAAGTCCGACCTTCCCGCCGGATGGCAGGCGTCGCCCGCGGACTCCAGCGGGACGAGCGCCGCCGACCGCAAGGCCGAGCAGCAGATCGCACGAAGCTTCCAGACCTGCATGGGCGTCACCGCCAATCAGGCCACCACTGCCCTCGGGGGGCCGAGCAAGGACCAGACGGCACAGGCCCAGTCGCCGGTCTTCGTCGGACCCGGTGCCGGCACCAGCGCCGGTGCGGCCAAGGAGCTCCAGTCGTGGACCGCAGTGGTCAAAACCCACGCCGATGAGAAAAGCGACTACACCATCTTCTCCAACCCACGGTTCCCGCAGTGCAACGCCACCGCCGGTGCGGCCGAGGCCCAGCTCGGATTGAACGACAGCAGCGGGGGCCACGACCAACCGGAATCGGCCGAGGGCCACATCGTCTCCATCTCCCCCTTCCCCGGTGAACAGCTCCTCGAAGTGGAGTCGACGTTCACGCTGAACGCCGGCGGACACCCCGAAATGGTCCAGAACTACCAGGTCCTGGTGGCCGGCAATCGGGTCGAGGCCTCCTTGGGGGCGTTCGCGGTCGGAACCGGTTTCCCCTCGGAGGTCCTGTCCGCGTCGGTGTCGACCCTCGAGCACCGTGTCGCCACCGAGGGTTCCGGGAAGGGATCGGCATGACCGCGGAAGGGATCGGCGTGGCCACGGAGGAACCAACCCTTCCCCCGCAGGGGATGTTGCTCACCGGCGTGGATATGGGCGGCGACTACCAACGGGGAACCCCCACCGTTCACGGCCTGAACCTGCTGTTCACGGTGGAGGGCGTCACCGTGCAGGGACCAGAACCCGGCGCCGAGCGACTGATGGTGTGGTCGCGACTCGATTCAGCCTCATGCCGGGCCCGGGCGCGCCAAGGCAACGGATCTACGGCGATGGTGCTGATCCTGCAGTCCGGGTCCCAGGTGATCCGGTTCTTTCTGCCTTCCGACCAGGTGACGCCGGGCCAGGCCGCGTACCTCGACCAGGCGCTCCCGCTCTGGTTGGCGCGCTACGGGAGGGGTGGCAACGGTGCTGGCGCCGGCGCCGCGAGTCCCTCGGGGACCGACGCTGCGTCTGGTACCACGTCAACGGGCTCCACCACACCGGCAGTTGAGACAACACCGGCAGTTGAGACGCCGCCAGCAGTTGAGACGACGCCAACCGGCTCCAGTACGCCACCAGGGCAGGGCACGCCACCCGTTCCAGCCACTCCGTGGGCGCCGTCACCATCGACAGTGGCGGGGGACGCCTCGCCCACC
>DASXMT010000103.1:0-7316 GCA_036495505.1 Acidimicrobiales bacterium
CTGGATGGCATTGAGGCCGATGCCACCGACCCCCAGCACCACCGCGCTCGACCCTCGCTCCACCTTGGCCCGGTTCAAAGCGGCGCCGGCACCGGTGAGGACGGCACAGCCGAGCAACGAGGCCACCCGCAGGGGCACGTCGTCGTCGATGCGGACGGCCTGGTTCTCGTGAACCACGGTGTACTCGCTGAACACGCCGGCCTTGGCGAAGGTGTAGGCCGGCTCGCCCTTGTAGGTGAAGGGCTGGCTGAGGCCGCCCAGTGACGAGCGGCAGTGGGTCGGTCGTCCCCGGTCGCACTGGTCGCAGGCCCCGCAGTAGCTGAGGGTGTGCAGGACCACGTGATCTCCCCCAGACACCTTGGTGACCGCTGAGCCAACTGCCTCCACCACCCCCGCGCCCTCGTGGCCCAGCACCACCGGGGGCGGGAAGGCGATCGTGCCGTTGACCACGCTGTAGTCGCTGTGGCACACCCCGGCATAGGCGATGTGCACCAGGACCTCGCTCGGCTCGGGCCTCCGCACCTCCAGGTCATCGGTGACGTCGATGGACCCGTTCCACACGATGCCCTTCATCAGCCTCTTCTCCCTCGGTCGCTGGTGATCGTGGCCTGGCGCGGGCTCAGCCCACGAGATCTCGCCCGAGCCCGTGCAGGGCGGGCAGCACTTCCTTGGCGATCAGGCGCATGGTCTTCTCCCCGACGTCGGCGGCCATGCCGCCGTAGCGCGGATGGAGGATGATCTCGTCGCAATTGGTGCCGCCCATGAGCTTCTTGATCCGCTCGATGCACTGGTCGGGCGTTCCCCACATGTGATCGGCAATCAGGTAATTGGACTCCTCTATGGACTGCGACTCGCGCACCCGGGCCGCCCGCTCGGCGTAATGGGAGAAGCTGGCCAGGTTGTCGAAATGGGTTCCGAAGAACTCGTAGTGGCGGTAGGCCGACTCCACGTAGCTGGTCAGGTAGCGCTCGGCGTACTCCTTGGCCTCCGCCTCGGTCTCGGCGCAGTAGGCCCACACGACGATGGTCGGGGACGACGGTTCGTAGCCGTTCGCCGCCCGTATGGTCGAGTACTCCTCGAGCTCGGCCCCGTATTCCTCCATGGGCTTTTGGGGGATGACGAAGGCCTTCAGCCCGTTGGCCGCGGCGATGGCCACCGATGCCGGGCTTCCCCACGCGCAGGCCATGTTGTCGATGATCTTCTGGCCGTTGCGGCATCGCGGGCGCATCTCGGTCTCGGGGATGGTGAAGATCTCCCCCTGGTAGGAGAAGCGGTCGGAGGTGAGAGCCAGCTTCATGATGTCGAGCACCTCTTGGAAGCGCGGTCGCGACTCCTCCATGTCGATGCCCAGCGAGCCGTACTCCCGTCGTCCGATGCCTCGGCCGACGCCCAGCTTCAAGGCGCGCTCCTCGCCCATCACCTCTTGGAGAAAGGCCACCTGTTCGGCCAGGCGCAGGGGCTGGTGCCAGGGAAGGACGGTGACCATGGTGCCCAGGTCGATGCGCGAGGTTCGTCCGGCCATGTAGGTCAGGAACTGGAGTGGGTTCGGGGCCATCTGGTACGGCGTGACGTGGTGCTCGACCGACCACAGGCTGTCGTACCCGAGCTCCTCGGTGAGGTCGGCCATGGCCAGGTCCTCTTGGAGGATGTCCCAGTCGGGCGTGGCCGGCGCTGCCGGCACGTCCTCATGGCGCTCGGACGCCTCGAACCGATCCCAATCATCGGTATTGGAAAAGTGCATACCGATTCCTACGCGCATGGCAACTCCTACTTCGAGAGGTGATTCGATGGTGGCCCAAGAGCCGATTGTCAGGTTATCCATAGCTGCAGGGGATGGTCCCGAGCAATTCGGTTGCGAATGAAGCGTCCAGCTCAGATAATCACAAGCTGACGTTCATGACTCGTCGGCATCACAGATGAGTGAGGAACCAGTCCCGGGCCGCCCCGCTCGTGGTCTCGAAGGCCTCGCCATAGACGGCGTAATGGTCCCCGTCCACGGTGACCAGGGCCTTGGGCTCGAGTGCCCGGTTGTAGGCGCTCAGGCCGTCGGCCGACGGGGTCATGGTGTCACCGGTGGGAATGACCATCAACAGCGGCGTCGGGCTGATGCGCTCGATGAAGGCGGCCGGCTCGTACTCGGCATAGAGCTCCCACGACCGGAGGGTGATCTCGTTCTTCCAGTTCTCGACGTACTCGGGCGGCAGCGACTCGATGAACCGGACCGAGTCGCTGTCGTCGGCGAATGCCTGCACCCTGACGGGCGCCTCCCCCCGTTGGCGAGCCAGGCGATCCTCGGCGAACCGCCGATAGAGGTCGACGACGGCGGCGGGCGAGTTGCGGGCGATGGTGTTGTCGCGGCCGCTGATGGTCATGGCCTGGGACACCACGCACTTGACCCGGCGGTCGCTGGCGGCCACGGCGAGCACGTGACCGCCCGAGTAGCTCGTCCCCCAGATGCCGATGCGTTCGGCATCCACGTCAGGGTGTCCAGCCAGGAAGGTGATGGCGTCTTTGTATCCGCGCTGTTGCTTGATGGGGTCGAGCTCCTGGCGCGGCGTCCCGTCGCTGGTCCCGCAATTGATGTGGTCATAGTTGAGAACCACGAAACCGGCGTCGGCAAAGACCTGAGGGTAATTGTGATGGAGGAACACCTCCTTCACCCCGCCGAATCCCCCGCTCACCACGATGGCGGGATGCGGGCCGTCGCCGGCGGGCACGGTAAGCCAACCCCGGAGGGTGACGCCTTCGGATGGGAACTCGACGTCGTGGGGCACAGGCATTCCTTTCGGTTGGCGTTCGTCTCGAGAGGGCATCGTCCTCGGGGCTACGCGATCATGTCCAGGCGAACAGAGGAGGACGATGGACATGGAACCATGGGAGACGGCGGCACGCGAGGAGATCCGAGAGCTGGTGGCCCGGTACACCCACTTTGGGGACGGCGGCAGGATCGACGATCTGGTGACCCTCTTCGAGCCCGATGCCGTCTTCGAGACCGACGACTCCCCCGAGCCCCTGCACGGCCGCGCCGCCATCGCTGGATTGCTCGGAGGCCTGGCCACCGACCATGGAGGGGAGCCGGGTCAGACCTACATGCGCCACAACGTGACCAACCTCACCATCCAATTCGAGAGCCAGTGGGTGGCCACTGGCGCGGCCTACTGGTTCGTGATCAGCGACAACGGGCTGTGGCGCTGGGGCCGCTATCGCGACACCTACCGGCGAGAGGACACCGGGCCATGGTTGTTCGCCCGTCGACGGGTGAGAGCCGACCCCCAGAACGGCTGATCGGCGGCTCAGCGCCGGCACACAGGGAGCATCCGATGGCGCCATCTATCCGGCGGTGGCGATGCGCTCGCTGAACCGCCAGCCGTTCGAGGTGCGGACGAAGGCGTCGGCATACGAGCCGATGGCCAAGAGGGTGGGCGATGTGGTCGTCTGTCCGAAGTACTGCCACGACGATTGGGCAGAGGCGCGGTCGCCTTCCACCGATACCGACACCATGGAGACGACATGTCGAGTGTTGGCTCCCGGCCCGGTCAGGCCGCCGGCCCGGCGCTCTCGAGCCGATGCCATCACGTTGTCGCGACCCCTCACCACGTCACTCCCTGGCATCTGCCAGCTGGCGTCGACGGCGATGAGATCGGCGTACTCGGAGACGTCACCGTGGTCGGTCACCCTCGCCATTCGCACGATGAGGTGGCGGATCTCTTCGACGTCCACGAGCAATCGCGTGCTCGGGTCCATGAGATGACCTCTCTCTAGTCCTGGTTGGCCGACGATGTCTGACCTGCTTCGGCATGGTCTCGCCCTTGGTACAGGCTCTCCAGTTGTTCGATGCTCGTCTCCGATGCGGAACCTCGGTATACCGTCACACCTCTGGACAGAACGAGCAGGATGTCAGCGATGCCGTACGCTCGCTCGAGGTACTGCTCGATGAGTACGAACGTGGTGCGCCCTTTGGACTCGCTCAAGGTGCGGAAGAGACTCTCGACGATGGCCGGGGCGAGACCGTGCGACAGCTCGTCGATGATGGCGTACGGCGGTTGGGTGATCAGGATGCGGGCCAGCGAGAGCATTTGCTGCTCGCCCCCCGACAACATTCCCGCTCTGGTGTTCCGGCGAGCGGCCAGGAACTCGAAGAAGCCAGCCGCTTTGTCGACGATCTCCGCCTTCCCTCGCCGGGACAGGCCCTTCGTGCCCAGGCACAGGTTCTCCGAGACGGTAAGGGAGGGGAATACGGCCCCGCCCTCGGGAATGTAGGCAACTCCCCGTCGGGCCCTCCGGAAGAGCGGCTCGGTCCCGACGTCCACGTCGTCGAGGAAGACCTTGCCCCTGGCGACGGGGAGGGCCCCGGCCACGGTGGCACCAAATGTGGACTTTCCCGCTCCGTTGGGCCCGAGCACGCAACAGACCTGGCCGGGCTGTATCGAAACGTCAATGCCGTGCAGAGCAGAAAGGGCACCGTAGGAGTAGGAAAGGTCGCGGATGGCGATGCTGCCTCGGCCCTCCTGGTGAGCCATCATCCGACGGCCTCCTCGAGCCCGAAGTACGCACGCCGTACGTTGGCGTCCTGGAGAACGCTCTGGGTCTGGCCGTCGGCGATCAGCTCGCCGAAGTCGAGCACGGCCAAGCGATCAGCCAGGCGAGTGACGATACCGACGTCGTGCTCGACCAGGACGATACCCGGGCCAGACGTGGCCCTCAGCTCCAAGAGAAGATCGGCCAGGTCATCTCGCTCCGTCGCTCCCAGGCCGGAGAACGGCTCATCGAGCAGCAGCACCACCGGTCGAGTGGCCAGGGCCATGGCCAGTTCGACCAACCGCGCTTGGCCGAGGGGCAGGGTTCCGACATCGGCCTCGGCCAACCGGGCAATCCCCACTTGACGGAGGAAGCTGGTCGCATCGAGCTCGGCGGTCTCGGGCGTCCGAGATCGACTTCGAATCGTCCACAGGCCCCTGGACACGTCCAAGGCGAGCTGCACGTGTTCCCTCACGGTCAGATCCGAGAACAGGGTGACCCTCTGAAAGGTCCGGGCCAAACCCAGGCTCGCCCGCTTGTGCACCGATGAGTGCGTGCTCTCTCGGCCGCCCACAACGACCCGCCCCTGGGTCGGGCGGAGCAATCCCGACATCACGTTCAACAGCGTCGTCTTCCCGGCGCCGTTGGGACCGATGACTCCGACGATCTCACCCGGGCTTACCCGAACGCTCACGTCGCTCAGGGCCTGCAGGCCCCCGAAACGCATCGAGACGTGGTCCACGTCCAAGACGAGGGGCGCATCAGCGGTTTCCACCGCGACGGCAATCACCGTTTCGCTCATCGCTCACCGGCCATCTCGAGCCCAGCGGGCTGAGGAGCGGCGATGCCATCGTCACCACCGCCACCCGTCGCCCGGGCCCGGGATCTCCATTTCGAGATCATCACGTGCCAACCGTCGTCGAGCTGAGACATGAAGCCACGCGGCTCCTTGGCCAGGCCCACCGCGCCCAGACCGAACAGGATCGTCGGCACATTGGCGATCCAGCTCACGCTGATGAGCGAGAAGGCGGCGGGAATGAGCGAGAAGGCGAGGCCGGCCAACAGCGCGCCCCGCGGACCCTTCACGCCGAATGTCACCACCACCGCCACCCACACCAGTCCGACGGCAAGGGCCACGTCGGGGATACCGAGCTGTTGCTCGTTGATACCCAGCAACACCCCTCCGAGCCCGGCAATGCCTCCGCCGATGGCGAAGATGATCGTTCGCATCAGGCGAACATTGATTCCGAGACCTTCCGCGGAGAGGGGGTTGGCTCGGATGGCCGCGTAGGTCCGGCCGAAGCGCCCTCGTTTGGCGTAGACAACGAGCCCGGCCACCACCGCGAACACGATCGCTCCGAGCAGGACCTCGCTTCTGGCCGTGCTCAATCCGAAGAAATGGACCGACTTGAACGGAACGCCCGACGTGGGCACGAAGAACGTGAGGTTGAAGGCGAATTGCTCACAAAAGAGGGCGAAGGCCAAGGTGACGAGGGCGAAGCCGATCTGATCGAGGCGGGAACCGATTGCCCCGACGATGAACCCCACCACCATGGCCGCCACCACGCCGATAACGGCAGCCAGAATGATGGGCATGCCATGGCTGCTCGCCAGTCGCCCGGCTATGAACCCACCCACTGCCGTAAACGAGGCCTGCCCGAGGCAGAGCACGCCACCTTCCCCGGTAGCCACGGTGAGGCTCAAGAAGATGACCCCGAACGCCAGCCCGGTGGCCAGAACGCCGGTCCAATAGTCCGAGAAGGCGAACATGAACACGAGAAGGACGGCAACGCAGGCGCCACCCATGGCCAGGGTCGGCAACGAGGGATACCGGAACCTTCGAGGCGGGGGTCTCTCCCCCCGGAGACCGACCTCAGGCCGCGCCGGGACGGCCAAGTCCTCGACTTCCGGACCTGAACGGCCAGCGGCCATACGGGCCAGTGACCGGCGCCGGGTCGGAGGGGCCTGCACGGCGTCCTGGCGCGCCGAGAGCGGTGACGCTCCGGCCAGCAGGAGGATGGTCAACAAGAAGAAGGGGAGCGACGGGACCAGCCCGCCGATCACCGTGTTTCCCGCCGGGCATAACCGGTGATGAGCGACGAAGCGACGCCCAGTCCCAGCCCGGCAAGAGCGGTCATGATGAGACCACGGAAACGCCCGAACAACGCCACGCTGAGGGCAGCCACGGTGAGCTCCGTGTACGTTCCGCTGTCGAGGGTAATCAGTGGCGAAAGCAAGACGCCGCCGATGCCGGCCAACAGCCCGGCCAGCACCCACGAAATGGCACCGACCCGGCTTGTGTTGATGCCCCGACTCTGAGCCAGGACAGGCCGATCGACGACCGCACGCGTCGCCAATCCCAGCCTCGTCCGGTCCACCAGCAACACGAGGCCCACGACGCACACCACCGAACCGATCACGGCGGCGAGCTGGTTTCTCGTCGCGGTGACGAACCCCAGGTGCACGAGAAGAAGGCCACCAGGAATGATCCCGGGAGCCTGCTGGACCTGCGCATTGGGAATGATCACCTGCATGAGGGCCGGCAGGGCCACGGCCAGACCGATCGTGGCCACGACCTGGACGACCAAATCGGATTTTTCCATCTGCCGAAATACGGTCAGCCATAGAATGAATCCCAGCGCGGGCGATACGACGACAATGGTCAGTAGGCCCGCTGACAATAGAGACCAATTCTCGACGGCGACCAGGTGATAGTAGAGGTCAGCAATGACGTAGGCGATCGTCCCTGTGGCCAAATTGAGAACACCGGTGGCGCTGTAGGTCAGGGTGATGCTGTT
>DASXMT010000104.1:0-2840 GCA_036495505.1 Acidimicrobiales bacterium
ACCCTTGCCGCCCCTCGATCTCCAAGCGACGGTGTCCGACTTCCTCGCGGCAGTGGGGAAGAAACCGACAGCCATGGTGGGTATCCCCGCACCGAACCAGTCGCAGTCGCTCGGGACCGACATCACCCGTGCCGCCATCCCCGTGCTCACTGTCGACGTCGGTGAGCCCTACGACATCACCGGGTCGCCCGCGGGCAGCGACTATGCGTGGTTCCTTGGCAATTACGATCCCCTGATCTCCTCGTCGCTCACCACCTACGGCGTCAAAGATCTCGGCATCAAGAAGATGGCTCTTCTGGGAGGGAATGACACCTACGGCCAGGGCGGCATCGATTCGGCCACGTCCACCTTGAAGTCTCTGGGACAGACCCCGGCCACGGTGCAACAGTTCAGTGAGACGGCGACAGACCTCACGCCCCAGGTTCTGGCCATGAAGAGCTCCAACGCCGACGGGGTGTTCTCCTGGTCCTACCCGAACACCATCGCCGTCCAGCTGAAGCAGATGGCCCAGAACGGCGTGATTATTCCCACCCTGGCCGGTACGTCGGCCGAGATCGCCGCAGAGAGCGGAGCCGTCCCGGCCCAGACGCTGTCGAAGCTGTCGATCGCCGTACCGTGCAACTTCGGGGATGCCGGCTACTCCAAGTCGGTGGCATCGTTCAACAAGGCGTATCAGGCGGCCTACGGGACGCCGGGAACCATCAACGCAGCATGGGCCTACGACGGGGTGATGACCGTTGCCCGAGCGGTGAAGATAGCTAACAGCACGGATCCCGCCGCGGTGAACAAGGCCATTCCCAAGATCGCGAGCACCAGTGCCGCCTGCGGCGTCTTGAAGGCCGATGCGGCCCACGTGATGAACCACCAACTGGTCTTCGCCAAGTTCAACGGGGACGGGACCAACAAGACGGTGAAGGTGAGCACCCTGCCCAATACGAAGCCAGCCAGCTAACAGAGTCTCCGCCGGCAACCGGACGGAGTCACGTCACCGCCGTCGCCGGTACTCGGTCGGCGCTCCGTGTCGCCCGCCCTTCAACGCCTCGGGAGCTTGATCACCCCCGGTGAGCCAGCGGACGCCCGGCGTCCTAGAGTGTCGAAAGCGACGGACCGGATCGCTGTCGATCATTACATGGTTGGCGGCACTGCCGAACGTCGAGGCGACAGAAAGGCGAGGATGGCGCAGGACAGCCCGAGGGGCGAGAGACGACAGCTTCGCCAACCGAGGTTGGCCGACATCGTCGCAAAGTCCCTCCGCGAGCGGATCATCTCGGGCGAGTTGGCGGACGGCTCGTCGCTCCCCACCCTCGACCGCATGGTGGACGACTTCGGTGTCAGCCCTCCATCGGTCCGGGAGGCGCTGCGCATCCTGGAGAACGAGGGACTCATCAGCGTTCGTCGAGGCAACGTGGGTGGCGCCGTCGTCCACCTTCCCAAAGCACCTTCGGCGGCACACATGCTGGGAATCATCCTGCAGTCGAGCAGGGTCACCGTGGCCGATCTCGAACAAGCATTGAGTGCGCTGGAGCCGTTGTGTGTCCGTCTGTGTGCCGAACGACCCGACCGCATGGAGGCAGTCATCCCGGCTCTACAGGCGGTCCATGAGGTGGCACAGGCCAACGTGCGGGATCCGGAGCCCTTCGGGGCAGCCATGCGGCAATTCCATCGCCTCTTCGCTCAGCGATGTGGCAACGAAACCCTGATTCTCATGGTTCTCGCCCTCGAAACATTGTGGGGCGTCCAACGCGACACCTGGGCGTACCGCATCTCCAACACTGGCGAGGCTCCGGACCTGGACGTTCGGAATCAAGGCCTCCGTGAGCACGCTGCGATCATCGAGGCCATCAAGGAGGGTCAGTCCGAGGTGGCCCAAGAGCAGGTGCGCAACCACATCGTGACGCCCAACGTGTATGCGTCGACCGACTCGAGGGTCATCCAGATGATCGACCTGTTCGACTCGTCGAACGAGCGCGGCGAGGCCAAACCGGCCGACCGGGCTGACGATGGCGCCTGACTACTGAGCTCCTGTTTGGCCCACGATCCGCTCGAAGTGCACCCGCGAGCTCCGCATCTTCCCGTACATGAGGAGCTTGGGCGGAAACAGGGTCAAGTGTGTCTCGGTCAGCTCGAAGCGCCGGGGCTGCGTAGTGCCCTTCCAGTTCGGGAACGTGGCCGCCTCCAGGTAATGCACGACCTGGTTGTCGCGTACCTCGTATCGACCGGCAAAGGAACTGGCGGACAGAAATGCAGCCGCCTGTTCGCCCACTGACCCACCCAGGATGTCGCCTCCCGCGAATGGGGCACGGTCCGGGCGGGACAAGATGGCCAGCATGTAGTCCTCCGGTGTGTAGGTGATGAACCCTTCCGGCGAATCCCCGAACGGTCGGCCCACCTCGCCGTCTTCGGCGTAGTCCTCCATGCTCAGCAGCCGGTAGGTACCCACCAGCAGTTTGCCTACGTCATCAGTGGCCATCGGGTGCTCCTTTTTCGAACCGGATAGTGCGTGGTACGTCTAGCTAGCGCCATTTCCCGCCGGAGCGGGTTCCTGGCGGATCAGCTCCAGGCGCACGCCATCGGGGTCGGTGCAGTAGACCGAGTCGATTGGCGCCTGGTCGCCCACCTGGTAACCAACCCGGGTGCGCGGGTACACCGCTCCACCCATCTCCACGATCCGCTGCGCCGCCGCATCCACGTCGTCCACCCGAAGGCCCAGATGGGTCAGGCCCAGTTGGTTCATGGGCCGGCGCTCCGGGGTCCCCACCGTCCCGGGTGAGACGAAATGGAGAAGCTCCAGCGACATACCGTCCCGGGTGAGGAAGCGGAACTCGAGCTCGACGTCGTCC
>DASXMT010000105.1:0-1576 GCA_036495505.1 Acidimicrobiales bacterium
CGATATCGGATTACGCCGAGTGGACTGGGTTCGCGTCTTCGTCGAGGACGGCGGCATGCGAGCCGAGGCTGTCGGCGTCGGCTTCCGGCTACCCGCCGTCTGCTCGATCTCCCTGGCTACCGCGGCCGAGTTGATCGCTGAAGGTACGCCGCATGTGACCCATATGGCCTCGCCGCAGCCAGTGGGGCGTTAGCCATGTATGTGTGCCACTGCGAGGCGATCACCGACCGCACCATCGACGCGGCCATCGCCTCCGGAGTGCGAACCGTGGCCGAAGTCACTGCACGGTGTCGAGCCGGCGGTGGATGTGGCGGATGCCACGGCGCCCTCCAGGCGCTCATTGATGCCGCTGGCCCGCTGCGTGAGCCGGCAGCCAGCTCCGCCGCCTGAACGGTTGAGCGGCCTGTCCGTGCCCTCCGGGGCATACGATCTCGGCAACCACAACCACACGCCCGAAGGAGAGCAGCGATGCACGGTAATGAGGGCGTCATCGAATTGCTCAATGAGGTGCTCACGGCGGAGCTCACTGCGGTCAACCAGTACTTCTTGGATGCCAAGATGTTCGACAACTGGGGATACGAGCGCTTGGGTCAGCGGTTCCGTGACGAGTCGATCGGCGAGATGAAGGATGCCGACGAGCTCATCGAGAGGATCCTGTACCTAGAGGGCCACCCCAACCTGCAACGGCTGGGAACGGTGCAGGTGGGAGAGACCGCCATCGAAAAGCTGACCCTCGGCCTCGATCTGGAACGCCAGGCCATCTCCCGACTGAACCGGGGCATCGCCCTCTGCGTGGCCCAGGGCGATAACGGCACCCGAGAGCTGCTCGAGGGGATACTCACGGGCGAAGAGGATCACGCCGATTGGCTCGAGACCCAGCTCGAGCTGGTCCGCCAGCTCGGCGACGCCCACTACCTGGCCCAACAAGTTCGCAGCTGACGGCATCAGGCGATCGGATGCCGAGCAGTACGATCGCTTCACGAGTGATCGGGCCAGCGCCATCGTCGACATCGACGGGCTACCGGTGTTCTACGAGACAGAGGGCACGGGCCAGCCCATCGTCTTGCTGCACGGGCGGCATGGCCGACAATTCAACGTGGGTCTCGCAGTTCGCCGGACTGTCACCTCACCGCATGGTGATAGCGCCCGAGCGCCGCGCCCATGGGCACACGCCCGACCCTGGTGGCCGCCTCACCTATCAAGTGATGGCGCAAGAGACCGTCGCCTTCCTCCGATTCATGGACCTCGGACCGGCCGACCTCGTGGGTTGGAGCGACGGCGGCATGGTGGCGTTCTGGTCGCCGTCTCCGACCCTGATCTGGTCAAGACCATCACCATGGTGGGCGCCTCCGTCTCCAGCGACGGCTACGTCGCCGGGACGATGGAGGAGATGACCGGCCTCCCGGCCGATGACGACGAGATGGCCATGTTCAAGGCGATGTACGCAGGGGTCAGTGAAGGTGCCGCTGCCAGTCGGGAGGGACCTTGCCCGCCGGGCCCGGCACCGGTTGATCGAGTGGGTGGTGCTCCGGCGCGGCCAGAGCGGGACCGTCGTAGAACTGGTCGTCGGCGTAGT
>DASXMT010000106.1:0-2196 GCA_036495505.1 Acidimicrobiales bacterium
ACCTCGGTTGGCGATGGGGGTTCGACTATTTCCGTGGGCGTGTCCTCGGCAGGATCGGAAGGCGCCCCTGCAGGGGGCGATGGGGGTTCACCACAAGCTGGTATCGGCCCTTCCGAAAACAGTTCATCTCACAATGCAACCGGAGATACCGGCAGCAGCAGCAGCGGCAGCACCGGCGCGGCTCCGCCTTGCACTTACACAGTGGCGCCTTCGAGCGATCAGACCGCCATGGGTCCCCCCGGGACATCCTCACCCGGGAAGTGGTACTTGGTGGAATGTCTGGGCGCGGCCGAGCTCTATCGGGATGGACTGGCTTGGGTTCCGACGGCGCCGGCCGCACCACCCGGCGCAGCTCCACCCGCTCCAGCGGTGGATCCGGCCGTCCTGGCTCAACAAGCGGAGAACTCAATGCGGCTTCCCTCGCCACAGATCGAGACGAACCCGAGCACTCAGGCCATCGTCAATCTGCCCACATGGCTCTGGCTCGATCAGGGCACCTGGAACCCAGAGTCGGTCTCGGCATCGGTCGGGACGGTAACGGCGACCGCCACGGCAACACCCGAACAAGTCCAGTGGACGATGGGAGACGGGGGATCGGTCGTGTGCACAGGTCCGGGTACGCCCTACCAGCCCTCGGTCCCGGCGTCCTCCCAAACGACGGATTGCTCGCATACCTATAGTCGTTCGTCGGCGGGTGAGCCTTCGGCGACCGGTGACCCGAACGATGCCGGCTTCCCAGTCACGGCGACGATTACCTGGGGAGTGACCTGGACGGCGCAAGGTGCTCCGGGCGGAGGGGTCTTGAGTCCACTTACGACCTTTTCGTCGACGTCCTTGCCGGTTGAACAGATCCAAAGCGTTTCGACGGACGGTCAAATAGGAGGAGCGCCGTGAGCTCGATGCTCGACCGTGGTAACGGCAGTTCAAGTGTCACCAGCCCGCGCAAGGGCAGGGCCGACTCGACGGGTCGGGGACTCGGCGCGGCGAACGAGAGGCTCCCGAAATCCAACAAGGTTCGCCGACCCGTCATGGCACTGGCGTCGACCGTCCTTCTCTTCGCAAGCATCGCCATCTTCGCTGGCCTCTACGCCAACGCCGGCCATCGGGTGCCAATCGTGGCGGTGGTGCAACCGGTCCATCAAGGACAACGGATCTCTGTCGCGGATCTAGGTGAGGTGGAAGCGTCGATCAGCGGCTCAGTTCGCCCGATTCCCTACTCGGCCGTGGGTTCGGTCGTGGGAAAGGAGGCCACCGTTGCGCTAGTACCGGGCTCGATCTTGACGACCGGTGACCTTTCGAACGCCAGCAGCATTCCCGTTGGTGAGGCCATCGTGGGTGTTGCCTTGAAGGCCGGGCAATTGCCGTCAGCGGGCGTCCTACCCGGAGAGCAGGTCATGCTGATCCAGACCGGGCTGCCCGGGAGTCCAGCGCCTACGTTGCCGAATTCCAGTTCGAACGGTTCCAGCTCGAGCGCCGATTCGACATCCAGTCAGCCCAGCACTGTCGGTGTGCTGGTCCCCCGCGCTGAGGTGTACGACGTGGCCCCACCCAGCTCGACCTCCGGGGATCCGTCGGCTCAATTGGTCTCCGTTCAGCTGCCCGAGGACCTCGCGCCAGCCGTCTCCGTGGCTGCCGCGGCAGGAGAGGTCAGCGTCGTCGTCATACCACCACGATCGTCGGGCTCATGAGTCTGTTCGCTCTTGCCTCGCTCAAAGGTGCGCCGGGCACAACGACCCTGGCGTGTCTGGTCGCGGCTACCTGGCCACTCGATCGTCGGGTGGTGGTGGCGGAATGCGACCCGTGCGGTGGCGACCTGGCCGCGCGGTTCGAGCTGTCCACGGCGAAGGGATGCCTGTCCCTGGCGACGGCGGCGCGCCGGGATTGGGACTCGGTTGAGGTCGATCCTCATATTCAGCGATTGCCCGGCGGCCTGGAGGTCCTGGTCGGGGGGAGCTCATCCGAGATGGCCCTGGCCAAATCCGTGACGTGGGCCAACGTGAATCAGGCTGTGGTCAATGTTGCCAACACTGTCGATGTGGTCGTTGATCTCGGCCGCTTGGCTGCGCCCTACAACGAGAGCCGGCACTTGCTCCAGAACGCGCAAGCCGTTGGTGTGCTCATCGGACCCGATCAAGCCTCGGTCGCCCATGCCATGGATCAGCGCGAGCTGCTTAGTGACCTATGCGGTAGGCGGAT